>RPPU01000388.1 GCA_003819975.1 Desulfobacteraceae bacterium | reverse complement strand
AGGTGCGAACCGCCGAACGTGCCGGGGAATATATCGTGGAAAGTACTGCCGATGAAAAAATCCGCCCCTTGCTGGCCCAAGCCGTGGCTCAGGCCGGCTGGGATTTGCGCGAACTAAAAACCGGTGAACTTAGCCTGGAAGAGATTTTTGTACAACTGATCACCGACGAACCCCCGGAGGTCCGATCATGAGAACCTTGTCGGCTGTGTTGAAGAAAGAAATGACCATCGCCTTCGGTTCATCGATTTTCTACGGCGCGGCTTTTATATTCTTGCTTATTTCCGGGTTTTCATTCTGGGCCGGCGTCAGTCAGTACGGCATCGCCGGGCTGCAGTCTGCTCAAAACCCTTATCTTGCGAATATGCTCAATCTCACCGATAGGGTGGTTCAACCCTTTTTTCTGGATACCACTTTTATCCTGCTCCTGATCATTCCCCTCATCAGCATGCGCCTTTATGCCGAGGAAAAAAAATCCGGCACCATTGAACTGCTTTTTACTTACCCGGTCTCCGACTTGGTTGTACTCGGCGGTAAATTTTTGGCCGCTCTGTTGATATTATGGATCCTTTTGGCAACCACCCTGCTGCCTTTTCTGGTCCTGAATTTTTTTGGGCAACTCGACTGGGGCGTCCTATTCACCGGTTATCTGGGGTTGATCTTACTGAGCGCCGGTTTTCTATCCCTGGGTGTTTTTACTTCCGCCCTGGTGGAAAATCAGATTGTAGCCGCTGCAATCAGCTTCGGCGCTCTTTTCCTGCTGCTTCTGATCAGCTGGGTGAAAAGCGTGACCGGTCCGCTGATGCGCGCTTTTCTGGAACACTTGTCCTTGGCCGACCATCTGATTCCTTTTACCCAAGGCATTTTGGATACCCGCCATATTATCTATTATCTGGTCTTTACGTTTTTCTGGCTCTTTCTCACTCTGCGCTACTTGAACGCGCGCCAATGGCGAGGTTAATCCGATGTTAAAGAAGTTCTTTACCTCACGTTTTCAAGAATCATCCAATCTGGCGGTCGCCTTGTTGGTGGTTTTATCTTTGGCGGTCTTGCTTACTCTTCTGGCTGACCGTTATTATCTGCGCTGGGACTTGACCGCGGCCGGCCGACACACCCTTTCGGAAAAAACGTTGACGGTTCTGCAAAACATCACGGCGCCGGTTCATATCAAGGCTTTTGTACGGGAAGGCGAACCGGAAGCGGACAACGCCCAGGAATTACTGGCTTCTTATCGATATCAATGTCCCCAAATCGATTTTGAACTGATCGATCCGGACCGCCGTCCTGCTCTGGCCGGGCAATATCATGTCAAGGAACTGAACACTTTGGTGCTCGAAGGCTTCGGCCGCCAACAGAGCATTAAACCGATCAATGAAGAAAATATCACCACCGGTTTGATCCGGCTGTTGGAAAACGAGGTGAAGCATATCTACTGGATCTTCGGCCACGGCGAGCGGTCTTTGGCCGGAACCGAACTGACCAGTTGCAGTCGGTTGACCGGAAAACTCAGCCTGGAAAACTTTGCTTTTCATGAATTAAACCTTATGCAAAAGGATGTCCCAAACGATGCATCTCTCGTAATCCTGGCCGGACCGGTCATACCTCTTTTTTCCGAAGAGATCGCCGGCTTACGCAACTACCTTTATCGCGGCGGCCGGCTCATTATTCTGCTCGACCCCCTCAAGGATGGCGGGCTCAAGGGATTTCTTGGAGAACAGGGCATTGTGATCGCCGCCGATATCGTGATCGACAAATTGAGCAAGGCCGTGGGCGGCGACTATTTGTTGCCGGTGGTGAATCAGTACGGTCCGCATGCGATTACCAAAGACTTTCGTCTGGCCTGCCTTTTTGCCGAAGCCCGCTCCATTGAAAAAAGCCAAGAAAATAAACCGGACCGCACGCTGACCAACCTGGCTCTGACCTCTCCCGGATCCTGGGCGGAAACGGATATGGATGCGTTCAAGCAGGGCAAAGCCGGTCTGGAACAGAATGACCGCATCGGACCCATTTCCCTGGCCGTTATCGCCGAATTTGAATTCCCGCTTAACAATCCGCAAACGCCCGCCGCTTCCGCGGGTGTAAACAAAAGCAAACTCGTGGTCTTCGGCGATGCCGATTTTATCAGCAATAAATATCTTGAAACCGCCGGCAACAGCGACTTAATGACCAACACCATCAACTACCTGGTGGAACGCGGTCGCCTGATCATTATTGAAAAGAAACAAGCGATTGCCAAACCCGCTTTGCTCAACGGTAAGCAACTCTTAATTCTCTTCTTTATTTCCGTTATCCTAATCCCGCTGATTGTGCTGGTGATCGGCATCGTGGTCTGGCGCAAGCGGAGGCCGAGGTGAAGTTTCGCTCTGCTTTGGTTTATTTCCTGATCGCCCTGGCGCTGACCGCTTTCTATTTTTTCGACAACCATCAACGCAACCGGAAAAAAACCGCCGAAGAGAAGGTTGGTCAGGTCTTTGAATTTCAAAGCGGCCCGTTGCGAAATATAGTTCTCACAAAAGGCAATGAACAAATCAAAATCGAGAAAAGCGGTGTTTCCGCTCCAATCGAATTCTGGCAAATCACGGCGCCTATTCAGGCGGATACGGATCCCGCTGTCTTCAACACATTCCTAATCAGATTGACCGAGTTGAAATCGCGTCGCTCGTTCGACGCTGATTCTAATGACCTGACGTCTTTCGGACTGGAACAACCGGCCTTCACCATCACCTGTCAAACCGGAGAAACAACCGAATCGCTTTTCTTCGGCTCGCAAAACCCGGCCGGCAATGCTTTCTATGCCCGCAAGGGCACTGCCGATAAAATTCTCTTGATCGATATCTACGATAAAGAAGACCTGGACCAGGACCTCTTTAATCTGCGCGACAAACGGATTTTTACTCTTCCGGCCGAAAAATTGACCCGTTTGATTTTTTCCCGTGAATCAAAAACATGGGCCCTAATCAAAAAACAGGGACAATGGTCCCTGGAAGGCGACCCCTCTTTGAAAATAGATCAGGAAAAACTGGAAGGGTTTATTTATCGATCTACCCGGCAACAAGCCCTCTCTTTTGAAAACGAAAAAGCCCTGGACACAAAACCCTATGGTTTGGACAAACCTAAAATCACTCTTATTTTATCGGACGGTATCCTTTCCGAACAACTCAGGATCGGAAACAACTTTCCCAATGAAGCCCTGAACAAAACCTATGCCCAAATAAAAGGCAAGCCTCAGGTCATAACCGTCCACACGAGTTTTGTTGCATTTTTTCCGAATTCCATCGCCGAATGGCGGGAATAACCGGCAATAGAACCTGTTCAAAAATAAAGCTACCGATTCTCAGGTTTCCGGGATTACGCTTGATTATTTCTTTATGGTTTCCAAATGAAACTATAATCCCGTTTGCGAGATGTAGGGGCAGGTTAAAAAAAACAATTTCAGGAAAAAATTGTGACCTGCCCCTACTTACCTAAAGGCAAAGGATGTCGATTATCCCGATACGGTCATTGTCCATTATCAGATCCCATTTCCATCGTTCTCCAACCTTGAACCGTGAACCGCTGAACTTTGACCCCCAGTCTCTACAATAAATCAGTCAACTTTTGAATCACAAAATCCGGCTGGATGTCATACAACCACTCCCCGCCGTTCCGGTTGATCCAACAAGCCTGAATGCCCAAATTTTTGGAGCCTTTGATATCTGAGATTCCATCGCCGACATGCAGCACACGCTCCGGTGTTAAGCCATAATGATCCAATACCGCTTTAAAGATCGTACCCCTTGGATCTCCTTTGTAGGAGCGTGTATTTTCGGATGTAAATACCTTGTCAAAGGAATATTGTTTTAGAAATGGGACAATCATATCGTCATCCGTATCGCTGATGAGGCAAAGGGGCGCCCGGCCGTTCCATTGATCGAAAAACAGCGGGGTGTCCGGATAGGATACGGAACGACTATGTTCCGACAAAAAGATTCGCGCCGCCGTGGCCTCGTCATAATCGAGCCCCAGTTCTTGCTTCATCTCTTTAAAAAGGGGCGTAAAAAGCGTCTTCAAGTCCTGGAATTCCGTTAAACAACCGGTAAGCTCATGGTACGGCGTGATGATTTTTATTTGCACCCACCGTAAACAGGACTCCGCCAGTTCCGGAGTATATTGCTCCCGGAGAATTCTTTTCCAGATAATTGGAATCCGGGGTTTGACATCCACCAAGGTCTGAAACATATCCACACAAAGCAGATCGATCGAATCCGGAAATTGATTGTTTTGCACTCTTATTGATACCTTTCTGTTTTTCAAAAATTGAGGTCTTTAGACTGTGCCCTCATTTTATATTCAACAGGGACCATACAACTCCCTTGACCACTTCTTCCATTTTTTCGAAATCCAGCGTATCCGGAGTGTCGGTCGGCATGTGATAATGCGGATTACGGTAAAAGGCTGTATTCGTGATCATAACGGCCCGGTAACCGAATGTCCAGTAATTACGGTGATCGGAAAAATCGACCCCCGGCAGCATGGCCGGAGCTTTCAGGCTTTCAACCCCGATCGTCGTCGCGCGCATATGCTTTTTGACTTCTTTAAGAAAAGAACCACTCTTGAAATTACCGACTACGGTGATGAAATTCCCGGTCGTCGGATAGAACCACTTCATGATTCCCACCGGGTATTCCTGTGAATTCTTTATTTCGGAAAAATAGCCGATCGATTCCAGACAGATCATACCTTTGAGACGGACATGGGCGTCATGCAAGGACTTGGCATGAACATAACTCCCCATGTTTTCCGTGGCGAAAAAAGGTGGTTCTTCTAAGGAATAGGCT
>RPPU01000387.1 GCA_003819975.1 Desulfobacteraceae bacterium | reverse complement strand
TGGTGAAGATAGCCAGAGCATTTCCGAGTACGCAGATCAAAAGCGAGAGGGGGATGTTGCCCCGTCCCAAGGCCGTCATAACGGTGCCGGATGCCAGCGTTACGGGCGCCGTGGCAATGATGCAGACTCCAATCACGAATTCCGGAGAGAGGGTCATGCGCGCCAGCAGCCAGGCCAAAAGCGGAAACAGGACGAGCGAGGAGAGCACGGCCGCCACCGGTGTTTTGAACCGGCGCAACTGGCTGCCGATGCTCGCGGTTTCCAGAGTGAGGCCGGTGATAAAAAAAGCCAGGAAGATACCGCCGCTCAGAATTTTATAATCCCGCACCCAACGGCCCAGTCCGGGAAGACTATAGGCCAAAAAAATCATCACGGCAATACCGACAAAAAACCAATATTTTTTCAGAAAGCGCGTCATTTGTTTTTTCCTTTCAGATAAAGGTTTTATTGATCCTGAAAAGCGTAGGCTCAAAAAAACCTTAATTTTTGCCGCCAGCATAATACAATCACGATAAATTCTCAACCGGATAGAAGACGCAGGCTAAAGTAGGGGCGACCGGCCGGTCGCCCCTACTGTGTGACGCAGGCATAAAGCTACCATTATCGACAATCTTTTGTCGATATGAAGAACCTAAGCACCTAACTGGATATGTTGACCGAACCTATCTTGATATTGGGTCAGGCAAACCGGAAGATTTTACCCGGATAGACCGGGTGAAGGGAAAAATATGACCGGCAACAACCAGAATAGACAAAAGTGATTCATGTGATATCTAATTGAAATAATTATAAAAATAATATTTTTCTATTTCTGGCACAGGGGTTGCTCTGTCTTAGGGCAAAGCTGGAAGTTTAATAAGTAAAAAACATCAGGAATTAAAGGAATTCAAAATGAGTCATTTGCCTCAGATAAATCTGCTCGCCCAATTGTTGCAGGAGCCGGCCGCCAATGCGGGAGTCAATCCCAAGAATGGAAAAAACGGCCTTTTCAAGGATTTACTCAAAAAGAACTTAGATCAGGTCCCCAAGGGCGATTGGGGTTATTGCCTTTATGCCGGATTGGGAGCGGATCAAAAACCGGAAATGCAAAAGTCGGAAAACAAATCGAATCCGATCAACGACATGATCCGCAATTTGGGAATCCCGGCCAATCAACTCCGCTTGCCGGGGCATTTGGCCGGTAAGTTGACGCAATATTTAAAGGACCAGGGCTTTGATCCTGAAAAAATCGAATCAATACTGGCCGGAGTCAAGGACAAGAAGGGCAACATTCATCTGCAAAAACTGACGGTCATGCTTCAGCAAGGTCCGGTCGATCCGCATGCGGATCAGGATTCTTTGCTGGTCGCTTCCAAAGACTTACCGGGGGTCCAGGAAGTGCTTTTCAAATCCGGCGTGAATGCGGGACAAATGAAGGACCTGTTGGAAAAAGCGATCACCGCCAAAGGCGAACTCTCGCTGGAGCGCTTGAGCCGGGTTTTGAGCGAAGGGACCGGCGCACGGGTCTCCGCCAAAGAATTGCAGGAGTTTTTTAATCTAAATCAGATCGCGACCAAGTCGCAGATCAGCGAGTTGGAAAAGCAAGCCCAACAATTCCTGAACACCCGGAAGGAGGGCGAGGGCGAACAGCAGGCCGTAAAGAACGCTCTGGCCCAGGCTTTGATTCAAAAAGGGGTCTCGCCGCAGGAAGTGAAGACGCTTTTGGAAAAGCTCTCTTTCGAATACACCCGCAACAAAGGCCCGGAAGTAGCGGCGCTTCAGAGTCAAAACGATTTAGCGAAGCAATGGAACGAACTGCTCAAAGGGGTCGTCATCGATACGCCTAAGGATCGTCAGGCCGAAGCCTGGCAACAGAGCGTTGCGGAAACGATCAAGAAGGCTTCCTTGGGCAAGGCCAAGAACCCTATAGCCCCGGATAAATTTCCGGGCGATCCGAACGTCGGGGAACAGGAACATATCGCTTTGCAGACCGGTAAAGGCAAGAACAACCCGATCGAATCGATCTTGAACATCAAAGCCGATTCGCTTTTAAAAACCAAAGGCGACGGAGCCGAAGAAGTTATTAAGGGCATGAAAAAAATAAACAACCCGAACGAGTTTTCCGGCGAATTAGGTTTGGCGCAGGGAAGCGGGAGCAAACGGTCCGTGGCCGAAGGCGCGGAAACCGGGGCGACGAATCCGGTCCGCGGTGCTTACGATTTGCCGCAGCCTTTGCCCAAAGTCCTGGAACGTTTGATTTGGATGGTCCAGGCCGGAGAGCATAAAAGCCGCCTGAGTATTTCACCGCCCGAGTTGGGGCGGCTGGATATGGAAATCGTGATGAAACGGGGCCATTTGCAGGCCAACTTGGGCGTGGAAAATCCGGCGGTCAAGGAATTGATCGAGACCAACCTGGCGTCATTGCGGCAGCAATTGGCCCACCAGGGAGTGATCGTGGACCAGGTTCAGGTCACGGTCGGGCTGAACCAGTACTCTCTGGACCGGGATCGTTTGGCGGCCGGCGAGCAGTTTCAACATCATTTCGGCAAGCAAAAAGGAGAGCGATCGGGAGAAATCGCCGAAGGGGAACCAATCGCCCAAGCGACGGCTAAAAACAGTCTTTATCAAATAGATGTGCATGTTTAAGGAGAGGGCCAAGGAGCAACATTATGACCATGATAACCGATGTGCAAACCGCTACAGGGACCAGTCCTTATGTTGAAAAAAAGGCCGATGTTTTGGGCCGGGACGATTTTGTGACCATGTTTCTGGCGCAACTTAAAAATCAAGACCCGTTGAATCCCATGGATAACAAAGACATGTCGGCCCAATTGGCGCAATTCAGCAGTCTGGAACAACTCTTCAATGTCAACACGAACCTGTCGGCGCTCACGGATATTCAAAATCAAAATACCGAGCTTTTGAGCCTGGGTTATATCGGCAAAGAGATCGTGGCTGAAGGAGACAAGTTGTGGCTGATGGAGGGAAAAAGTTGCCGCGGCAGTTTTACGCTGGCGAATCAAGCCGAATGCGAGATGGTGATCACGGACCAGAAGGGGAAACTGGTCAGAAGCGTCGATATGAAAACGCTTTCAGCCGGCGAGCATTCTTTCAGTTGGAACGGAAAAAACGACGCCCAACAAACCATGCCGCCCGGGGCCTACAAATTCACGATTGTCGCCCAGAATGCCAAAGGCGAACTGGAAAAGGTGTCCACCCGGACCATCGGCCAGGTCACCAAAGTCCAGTTCAACGACAACAAACCGTTCCTGTATGTGGGCAATATCCCCTTCATGCTCGAGCAGGTCATCAGTATCAAGGCCCCCGCAGCGGACACGGAAAGCTGACCGGTTGCACGGGGGTGCATCCTCAATGCGATAAAAGGTTCCGCCGACTCCATCAGCCGGCGGATGCGGATAACAAAAAACAAGGAGGTTTAAGACCATGGCCCTTTCAAGCGCACTCTTTTCAGGCATCAGCGGTTTAAATACGATCGGCAATGCCATGCAGGTCATCGGCGACAATATCGCCAATGTCAACACCATCGGTTTCAAGGGCAGCACTTTTACTTTTCAGGACCTTTTGAGCCAAAACATTTCGACCATGTCCGGTACGGCCCAGGTCGGCCGCGGCTCGGCTATGGGCGATATTTACGCCTCCTACGAGCAAGGCTCCTTTGAATCCACGGGCAGCACCACGGACCTTGCCATCGGCGGCGCCGGATTTTTTGTTTTGCGGGAATCCGGCACCGATACCAATTACTACACTCGCGCCGGCAATTTCCGGTTCAACAAAGACGGCTATTTGGTAAACCCGGAAGGTTATGTGGTGCAGGGCTGGCAATTGGACGAGAACGGCGAAGATGTGGGTTCGATCGACGACATTGTGCTGGATTCTTTTACCTCGCCTCCCCAACAGACAACCAGCACGGAAGTCATTGTGAACCTGGATTCGGACGGAGCAGACAATTCCACGGGCGTGAATGCGCTTTCGGCGGCCTGGGACGGAACCGATACCACCCCCTTGGGCGAGACCGCCTATGAATACCAGACCACGCTCAAGGTTTACGACTCCCTGGGCAGCACGCATGACATTACGATTTATTTCGATCGCGGCGCAACGGATGCGACCTATGAATATATCGTGACCTGCAATCCGGGTGAAGATGACCGGACCGTCACGGCTGCTTCCCATGCGGGACTGCTCGGCCGGGGAACGATCACTTTCAACGCCGGTTCCGGCGTGATCACGGATATCGATCTCGATGTCAATGACGGTGACGGTACCTGGACCGCGCAAGTCGAAGCGACCGATCTGACCGACGGCTATTTTGTGTACAATCCCGAGTTCATCAACGGCAACCCCATGGCCGTTGAACTCGATCTCGGCGCGCGTTATGACGGCACGAGTTGGGTCAACGGGTCTTTGGCCACCACCCAGTTCGCCAGACCCTCCACAACCACTTTCCAGGCGGCCAACGGTTACGGCGCGGGCGATTTGCAGGGCGTCAACGTGGATGTGGACGGTGTGATCACCGGCAGTTATTCCAACGGCCAGCTCATCCCGCTTTTCCGGGTTTCCCTGGCGAAATTTCAGAATAATCTGGGATTGGTCAAGGAGGGCGGCAATCTTTTCAAAAGCACGCGCGACAGCGGGGATGCCATCACCAACCGGCCCGGTACCAACGGTTTGGGCAGCATTGCGCCCAACTCCTTGGAGCAGTCCAACGTGGATATGGCCACCGAATTCGTCAAGATGATCACCACCCAGCGCGGGTATCAGGCCAATTCCAAGGTGATCACGGTAACGGACCAACTTTTGCAAGAGGTGATCAACCTGAAACGTTAAACCAGCTTC
>RPPU01000386.1 GCA_003819975.1 Desulfobacteraceae bacterium | reverse complement strand
AGGGTGACGGCGCCGCTTTGGGCGGTGCTGATCCCGAGCAGCGAGGCGACCGATTGCGTGCTGCTGGCAAAGGCTTCGGACTGGGCGCCGTTGCTTAATATGTTTTTTACGCTGGTGGCGCCGTCGGTGAAGCCCAAACCGCTGCTGAGCAGGCTTTGGGCATCGGAACCGGCATCGAAGATGGTGAACGAATCCGCGCCGGTATTGTCGCCGGTCAGGACCAGGCGGAAATTATCCACGGAAACCGTCAGAATGGAAGCAGTGATTTCCGTGGCATTGGAGCCCGAATTCAGGTTGTTGACCTTATTCATGATGTCCTGAAGATCGTCGGTGGTTTCCACTTTCAAAGCCCGGCCGTTCAGAACTAATTCCCCGCTCAGGTTCAAGGCGGTGTCATAGCTTGAAAAGCTTTTAGACGAAATTTTGCGGGCCTGGGCCACGCTCGAATTGGCATTCATGGTAACGGTATGGGAGCCGGGCATGGCCGCGCTGTTGGCGGTGATGGTCAAAAACTCGGATGCCTGGTAATTGGATGAATTGGTGCTCAAAGAGATGGAAAAGAGGTTAAAGGCATCATTGTCGGCCAGCGATTGGGCGGTGGTTCGAAAAGAGAGCAGCCGGGTGTTCATGTCCTGAAAAAAGGTCAGTTTGTCCTGATATTCTTTTTTCTTATTGTCGACTAAATCGACGGGTCGGTGTTCGACCTTCATTAATTGGTCGATCATGCTGCGCCAGTCAAAGCCGCTGGATAATCCGGAAATCAAATTGGTGCTTAATGCCATGGTCTGCTCCTGCTCCTACCGGTTAAGGGACTCCGGGCAGGAAAACTTTTCCCGAAGTCATTAGTTTAATCGGAAAATAATGCCTAAAACTTGAGCCTTTTAGGGGCTAATGAATGGATATAGCAAGTCTTTTGCCATATAAAGAAAACCCGCAAAAAACAGCAGGTTTTCTTTATGACAAAATCCGCCCCGGGCGGATTTTGAAGAAAAAAATAATTAAAAAAAATCGCAAACAACAGGAATGACCTATCCCGTCCGGAATGACAATTTTTGGCATTGTTCAGAACAAAAAAACAATCCTGTATATCCTGTTAATCCTGTCCAAAAAATTAGATTCATAAAAAAACCCCGCCTCCGGGGGGAGGCGGGGTTTGGGTTTAAGGTTTTGAGCGGTGAAACCGCGATACATAAAATTACGGCTTGGCGTAATTTTATCCGAACAGCGACAAGACCTGTTGAGGCGCCATATTCGCTTGGGCCAACATGGCGGTACCGGCCTGGAGCAGGATCTGGGTCTTGGTGAAGTTGGTCATTTCAGCCGCCATATCCACGTCGCGGATTACGGACTCGGAAGCGGTCACGTTCTCAACCGTGGTCAGCAAGTTGGCTGAAGCGTAGGAGAGCCGGTTCATGTAAGCGCCGATATTACCTCTGACCGTGGCCAAAGAGCCGATGGCGGTGTCGATCGAGGTCAAAGCGGATTGAGCATTCGAAGCCGTACTCATATCCAAACTGACACCAGCGGCGCCGAAGCCGAGACCCACGTTGCGGGCATCGCCCAAGGTGATGGCGATCCGGTCATTGGCCGTGTTTTCAGCGCCGACCTGGAAAGAGGAATGGCCGCTGGAACCGGCGGTGAAGCTGCCGTCCACGTCGCTGTCAATGCTGCTGTTCACCTGAACGGTCACGCCCACGGAAGCGAAAAAGATATCGGCGGTGGAGCTGCCGCTCGGGACGCTGAAGTAAACGGTTTCGCTGCTGGTCCCGGTGGTCAGCATCATGGTGCCGCCCGTGCCGCTGACGGTGGTGGTGATGTCGTAGTTTTCATTGACCGCCATGCCGGTAATGCTGTTGAAACCGCTGCCGCTGGAAACGGCGAGCGCGGTCGCGGCTTTATAGGTTACGCCGAACGACCCTTTGATCAACGCGGTGTCGGCATATTCGGTGGTATTGGCGATCCGGTCGATTTCAGAGAGGAGTTTGTTGGCCTCTGCTTCGATCTTGCCTAAATTGGAGCCGGCATTGGCCGAAGAAGCCTGGGTGGCTAATTCTTTCAGCCGGGTTAACATACCGCCGATCTGGTCCAAAGCGCCTTCCGCGACCTGCAGCAAGGACGAAGCTTCGCTGGCGTTTCTGGCCGCTACTTTGAAAGAAGCGATATCAGCGCGGAAGCCCTGAGAAATCGCGAGCCCGGCCGCGTCATCGGCAGCCCGGTTGATCCGGTAGCCGGACGATAAGCGTTCCAGTGATTTACTGAGGGCGGTGTCTGAAATGGTTAATTGACGGTGGGCATTAATTGCCGCTAGATTGTTTTGAATGCGAAGTCCCATAAAAAGTATCCTCCTTGATTTTTTTGATTGGTTCTAAGCCGGAGCTTAGACGGTTTTCCCGGGCATCCTTGCCCGAGTCGGGTGTGTGAAAAAGTCACCTCCTTTCAAAAACTTTGGAAATAACATGCTTTCATACACTCTATCGACCGAAGCGGGGAGGGACTTTAAGAATTTTTAAGATTCGGGGACGATCCAGCCATCCAGGGGGTCGGGACGTTTTCAGGAGAATAGGCACGAAAGGGGTTTGGGGGGGAAAGGCGGGTAAGATCGGGTTCGGATGACGAAAACAGCCTAAAAACAGTCAGTTGGACGGAGGATTTTTTTTAAATGTTATCTCGCGAAATCAATTCCCGGGTTTTTCAGGATCGAAAAAACATATTTAAACGGTTTTCAGCTGCTCGCGCAGGTAATTTTCAAAATCGAGCTCGAACCGGTTTAAGGGAATTCCGAAGATTTTTTCAAAAGCTTTTTCCGTATCCGGCTGCTCGGTCCGGCGCTGCCATTCCGTTAAAGCCTGATACCCGCCGGTTTCGCTCAAATACAAGGCCGCCAACCGGATGTAGCTGTAAAGCACGGCCCGGCTGAATTTGTTAAAAGCCCGTTCCCACTCTTTTTTGGTGTGCAGCCGGTCCAGCCGGGGTCTATCCGCGGCGTTTAGCACTGTTTTCAGCCAGGTTTTCTTTTGTTCCGCCAAGCTTTTTTTTCTGCACGCATCGGTTATCAGGGCCGCCGTCAGATCGCCGTCTCCGATTAAAAGCCAAAAAACGCCTTCGGCCGGTTGCCTTGAAGCCATTTCAGAATAATGCATGCGCAGGAAAACCGAAGCAGCCGAAAACGTGAGCGATTCGCGGACCGAATCGTCGTTGAGGTTCAGCAAGGCCGTGCTGCCGTTCCAGTAGAATGGAAAGGATTTTCCGTCGGCCAAGTACTCTTGGGCCGCGGATGTTTCCAGGCCGAACTCTTTTTCAAGAAAAGATACGGCTCCGGGCCGGCCGGAGGCCAGGAGGATGCGCGGCGACGATTTTAAAGGAGCCCCTCGTCGTTCTTTCAAGAAGAGCTGAGCGGCTGTAAAAGCCTGCCGGGTTTCGGCAACGGAGGCTGCGGCCGCGTCGCAGTCCGGCACGATTTCGATTTCAGCCGGTTGGGCCAGGGCCGCCGCATACCAGGCGTCGAAATCTTTCAGGAATTGCTTGTAAGAAAGGCCGAAGGCCCGTGAAAAAGCAGTGTCGATATCCTTGCCCATGCCGATTTGAATGCCGTAATCGCCCAGACCTTTGTACACATTCTTTTGGGAAAGATCGAAAAGGGAGATAACCATCAGGGCGGAAACGCCGTAGGGGTGTTTTTTTTGTTCGATCAGTTTGTGCCAGGCATCGGCTTCATCGGCATCGCGCAGTTCTTGGACCGTAGCGGGATTGGGCATGGCCCGCACTTCATTGAGCACTTCTTTGCGCCAATCCTGAACGCGGGTAAAACCGAATTGCTCCGCGACCCGGGCGCCGATCAATTCGGCCGTGCCTTCCTGAAAGAAGCGCGGATCTTCCGAACGGTGGCCGCCCATAATCGTATATTGGAGCTGGTGGAAGAGTTCATGGGCGGTCACGGAACAGCGGTCTTTGGCATTGTCCATTAAAGATTTGGATGCATCCATGGCCACGCCGGTATAAGTTGAAAAACCGGTGGAATCGGACCATTGGGGGAGTTCATCTTTGGAAAGTTTAAATTCATTGGATAGGACGCGGCGATAGGCTGCGGTGTCGGCGGCCACATAAACCGGGACCGGCTTGAGCAGTTTGATATCCAGGTCGTTCTTCATGATTTCATTGAATAGGTCGATAGTTTTCCGGACATCCCGGACAACCTGGGGTTGAACCGGTCCACGGGTGATGAGTTTTTCGGATGTGACACAGCCGAAAGCGATCAGATAGATACTGAAAAAAAAGAGGTATGTTCTAAACCGGAATAAAAAGTTTTTCATATTTTTTCTCACAGCAGGCTTATATTCAAATAGGATCGCCGGAAGACGTCGATCCTATTTGAATATAAGCCTAAATAAAGATTAATGGATATTTATTTTATTGTCAATGTCCGTTTCGGGGATGGTTGGAATCCCGCGCTTGTAGGCAAAGTAGGGGCAGGTTTAAAAAACAATTTCAGGAAGAAATTGTGCCCTGCCCCTACAATGAATTACAAAGATGAGATGGCCGCGCTTCTTGAATTTGTCCTGAAGGAATCAAAGAATGGTTCGCCATGAAAACTTTATAATGTTTTTTTTCATTTCAAGAAGTCGCAGCGATAAAGCACTCTCAAAGCCGGTTTCAACCGACCTATTTTAAACCCCTCAACAAGAGTCAAGAGGCGTTTTGTTCCGGTTCAGGGTTTAGGCGTGTAACCCAACAAGCGGCTTATTTCTTCACAGACTTGACGCAGGTCCGGGCGTTGCATCAGGGTGGGGTGCCGACCGACGGTCCGGAACAAGGCGCCCAATTCGGCCAGAGTGTTCAGCTCTTGGT
>RPPU01000385.1 GCA_003819975.1 Desulfobacteraceae bacterium | reverse complement strand
CGGCCATGCCATGATTATGTAATATGCTGAAATTAATGATTAAAACATACGCATCCAGGTTGAGAATTAAAGATCGGGGAAAGGTCGGGCAATCGGGCAAACCGGTGAAGAGCGGTTGATAAGATAACGGAAGCATGAAAAAAGGGATTGCGAATTCATTGTAATATCTAATCATTTTTAAGGCTGGAAAAAGATGTGTTGGATGCCAAGCCCGATTTTGCCCTGATTGAATTCGGGGGCAATGACAGCGATTATGACTGGGACCGGGTCACGCAGGCGCCTACGGAAATGCACCAGCCCAAGGTAGAACTTCGGGAATTCGAAGCATTGCTCCGCGACCTGATCCGGACTTTGAACGAACATGGGGTCACGCCTATTTTATTTACACTGCTGCCGGCCGGCGCGGAGCAGTATATACACTGGCTGACCAAAGATGCGCCCGATAAGCGGTCGCAAATCATCGATTATCTGGGCGGCATCCAAAACCTGGCCGATTTTCATCTGCTTTACGATGCGGTCATCCGCAAGGTCGCCCGGGAGACCGGCACCGGGACGATCGATATTCGCCAAAGCATGATGGGAGAGAAGGGCGACTATCTGAAATATTTCTGCGTGGACGGCGTTCACCCCAACGAGGAAGGGCATTCTTTTTTTGCCCGCATTATTCTGGACTTTTTCAAGGAAAATTATCCGGCGCTCCTGAAAACCGAAATGCGGCAAATGCGGATGGGTTGAAGCCGCTCGAACGGCAAGAGAGAGAAGAGAAGCCCCGGCCTGAAACGGCCGGAGCCTTATTATTTGATTTGAGGATATCTCAAAAATGTTATTTTTAAAAAGCGCTTTTCTTCACGATTGATTCCCTACCCGTTAAAGGCTGTTTGATAAGTCGCATTTGATGGACGACTTTGGAATTCCGTCAGAAAGATACGATTAGCGATCCCCAAATCTTTCAATCAGGCGAATAACATTCTGATTGTCTTTAAGCCGATGATTGCTTAAGTAATCGACGATCTTTTTGCTCTCCGCTTTTAAATCGAAACCCGGTTTTTCGCTCACTTCAGTCGGGAAATTGACATAATTTAAAAGACAGTTGATGTTTTCATCTTTGAAGTCGCCGGTCAGCCCGTTCAAAAAATTTTCTTTGTCTTTATAAAACAACAAGGATAATTCGTTATGGAGCGTTTCGTTTGCTTTGTCGGTTTTAGAAAAATTCACGCACAATAGACTCATAATTTGAAGGCCGACTTGCGGATTTTGTTTAAATGCGGCAGTCGCCAGCTGAATCAACGGGACGGGGTCTTGGGCGGACTCATCGTAGGCTTTTAGAAATTCCGCCGAGTTCGATAAGATATTTTTATCTTTGAGTTCCTGGATTAAATCGTTAAAATCTTTTTTGTATGCGGCGCGTTCGTCGCTGGATTGTACCGCCTTCTGCTCCTTCTCTTGTTTTATTTTTTTATTGGAAACAACCGATAAAATAATAACGCCAAGAATAAAGACCCCGATCATGATGAGGGCTATTTTTAATTTTTGATTCATTTGCATCTCCCTGTTTTTGATTGTATGCTCCGGAATTTGGACTTGAAATTGGCTAAACGACCGATCGGCTAAAGTTTAGAGGCCCGATGCCCTTTCCATATTGAGGATGCTTGACCCTTTTGAGTTCAGGTTTGGGTCGATGTCCAAAAAAGGATACAGGGCATGCTATCAGTTGTCAACTTCGCACTTTGCCCGGAATAGGGGGGGGTGGTTTTGGCGCTCAAAGCCCAAACGTACCATCCTTAATAAGGATAAATAGATTTGACCTGATTCAGGTAAAAGGTCACCGGATGTGAGGCCATGCTTGGGGGTGCGTTTTTTCCGGTTGCGCGGCGGGTATGATTATTTTATACTTTAAACAATAAAAACAGGTTGTTATTGAACGGTTAAAAAGGTAAAAGATTATCCTTCCCTGTTTTTTGAGCCTTTATTCAGCCCAACTCTAATAGAAGGAGGTCATTGCATGAAGGGTGTAACTTCCTCGATATTGGTAATGGCTCTATTTCTATGTTTTTATTCCACGGGAACCTATGCCGGGGAATGGGCGGTCGACCCTAAAACCGGCTGCAAGGTATGGAACGAAAATCCGAAACCGAATAGGACGGTATCCTGGTCGGGTCCCTGCGAAAAGGAGTATGCGGCCGGGTCCGGTATTCTGATTTGGTTCCAGGATGGTAAGGAAACCAGCCGCTATGAAGGGCCGCTGCTGAATGGAAAAAGCAACGGGCGGGGCACCGGTATTTGGGCGAACGGCGATAAATACACGGGCGATTATGCAGACGGTAAATTTCAGGGCCAGGGTACATTGATCTGGGCCGACGGCGCCAGATACGAAGGCGGTTTTGCGAACGACCGGTATCACGGTAAAGGATTCGAGATCACAACCAAGGGTGACAAGTATACGGGTGATTTCGTCAATGGAAAATGGCAGGGCAAAGGGACGATGATTTGGGCGGCCGGCGGCAAATATGAAGGTGATTTTTTCAATGACCGCTACCACGGCAAAGGCGTCGAAATAACGGCCAGCGGCGACAAATACGAAGGAGACTTTGTTGAGGGCGAACGGACCGGTAAAGGGATTCAGACTTTGGTGAAAGGCGGTAAGTATATCGGCGATTTTGTCTATGGCGAATGGCACGGCAAGGGGACTTATATCCATCCCAACGGCAATAAATATGAAGGGGACTATGCCTTTGGAGAAGAACAAGGCAAGGGCGTCTTCACCTGGGCCAACGGCGACAAGTACGAGGGTGATTTTTTCATGGACATGTTTCACGGCAAAGGCGCCTATACCTGGGGCTCCAACAGTCAATGGGCGGGTGACAAGTATATCGGCGGTTATGTAAACGGTAAACAGACCGGCAAGGCGGTTTACCTCTATAAGGACGGCACCAAATATGAGGGTGACTTTTTGGACGGCAAATATCACGGCCAAGGGACCTATACTTGTTCCAATGGCAGAGCCTTCAGCGGCCGTTTCGAGAACGGAAAACCGGTCGGGTTTGTCGTGCAGTGCCATTAGGATGAAAAGGGAGCAATCTGATGAATGAGGAGGCACGGAACCGTTGCGAGGAATGGGTCAGTCGTTTTTAAGTCTGTATACTTTATTTTGGGATTGGAAACTGGGGGTTCATACCCGCGGAAGGTTTGAAGGCATTATTACGACCGAGGAGCATTATGGATATTCGACCCTCTCCTATAAGCAAATCTTCATTATTCTGAAGCATTTGAAAATCGGAGCCCAAGATGTTTTTTATGATCTGGGTTGCGGCCGGGGCCGGGTGCTTTGCGCGGCCCGGGTTTTCAGGCCCGGAAAAATAGTCGGAGTGGAAATCAATCCGAAATTGGCCGGGATCGCCAAAGGGAATCTCGAAAAGATCCGGGGCCGGAAAAGCCCTTTTGAAATCATCCGGGGTTCGGCTGCGGAATGTGATTTTCAAGATGCCACGGTTTTTTATATCTTTAATCCTTTTGGTGAGGAAATCCTGGGCAAGGTGCTCGATCATATTCACAAATCTTGGACCCTCAACCCCCGTAAAATAAAAATCGCTTATGTGCATGCCAATTACAACGAACAATTCAAAAAATGCGCTTGGCTGGTTCAAACCGGTCTCTGGGACCGAGATCGTCAATATCCCTTCATTCCCTTCAGCACTTTTTGGGAATCGAAAATATCTTAAGCGCTCTTGAAAATGCTTTTTTAAAACCTGTTTTTATGTTACAAGATTTTTCTATGCCGACTATACGCAAAGCAATCCATTCCGATCGGGAAGCGGTTTTTCGGATTCTTAGGGAACTCGATTTGGAATACCCTTCTTTAACCCCGGATCATTTTTGGGTGGCGGATTTGGACGGAGTGGCGGTTGCCGTAGGCCGGCTGGAGGAATTCGAAAAGTTTTGCTTCCTGAGCGCCCTGGGTACGACCGGGAACCGGCAAGGCCGGGGTGTGGCTGCCAACCTCCTGGAAGGCATGTTTAAACAGTGCAAAAAAGATATTTACCTTTACACCATTATCCCGAACTTTTTCAAAAAATTCGGATTTGAGCCGACAGAGTTATGCCAAGGGCTGCCGGCCCGGAAACGTTTTAATTGTGCGGAATGCGACCCGGGTCACTGCGTCTGTATGCGCAGGAAACCCGAGCGCGATGCGTAATCCTGCCAAGTTCGGACTTTATGGACAGCGAGTGGGATGGTAGGCAAACCTTCATTTGCGTCATTCAGGCTAAATGATGATTTTATTTTTCAAAATCATGACATGCCGGGATGACGAGATAGAGCAAACGGCAAGTTATGATTCCCGAATACCCAGTTTTAAAATCCCTAGAGAGCGAAGACCTTGCGGAACTGACGGCAGCGCTTGATGTGAAAAATCCGGAAGTGAGTGAACTCTCTTTGGCCAATCTTTTTATTTGGAGAGATTTCGACCGGCCCCAGGTGACGCGGATCAACGGCACTATTTGCTTATTGCTCCATCCTTTGAACGAAGAACCGTTCTTTCTGGAACCTCTGGCGGAAAACGATTGGGTCGATACGGTTGAAATCTGCCTGAAATATGCCAAACGTCTGGCGCGGGTTTCGGAGCCATTCAGCGGGCGACTTTTGCAGGAAGCCTTGCGCGTGTGCACGATCCGCAGCCAATTCGATTACCTTTATCTCCGCGAAGAGCTGGCCGGGTTCAGGGGCAATAAATTCGACGGCAAGCGCAATCATGTCAAGCGCTTTAAAAAAAAACATCCGGATTGGGCTTATCGGCCGCTGGACCAATCCATGCGCGAATCGGTTTTTGCTCTGTTTGAAAACTGGTGTTGCACCAAACAGGACAGTGTCT
>RPPU01000384.1 GCA_003819975.1 Desulfobacteraceae bacterium | reverse complement strand
CAACCTGCTGGAACCGGCCGGATTGGCCAAACCGGTCCTCTTCGGTCCTCACACGCATAACTTTGAAGTGATGGCCGAAACCCTGATAGACGCCGGCGGAGGTGTGCGGATTCGTTCAACGGATGAACTTTATGAAGCTGTGCTGAAACTCCTCACGGATCCGTCCCGTTCCCTTGAAATGGGCGCGCACGCCCAAAATTTCGTAAAAGAGAACAGCGGGGCCTTGACCCGCACCATTGCTCATATAGAACACTTATTGGCGGCTGGAAAACGATGAAACACTCTTTGGTATATCCGGTTTGCGACCGATCACCGCTCCCGCAAGGGTTCCCCTACTCTTGCCTCAAACCGCTATTAATCCCGGTTTCCTGGCTTTATTATCTGGGCATCAAACTCCGGTCGCTGATTCTAAATTATAAAAAGCCCTCCACTCTGTCCGGCATGGTCGTCAGTGTCGGCAACCTGACCACCGGCGGAACCGGTAAAACTCCGGCCGTCATCATGCTGGCCCAGTGGGCTCTGCAAGCCGGCTACCGGCCCGCTATTCTTTCCAGAGGTTATGGCGGCCGATATCATGAGACCATTCTTGAAGTCACGGATGGAATTGTTCTAAAGTCCAATGCCGCTGAAGCCGGCGATGAACCTTGTTTAATGGCCGAAAAACTTAGAGGCGTCCCGATTGTTTTATCCGCCAAACGATTCTTAGCCGGCCAATGGTCGCAAAAGCAACATAATACGAATTTTTTCATTTTAGATGACGGATTCCAACATCGGGCCCTTAAACGGAATTTCGATCTGGTGCTGCTGGATGCCAAGGAACCGTTCCATAACGGTCATTTGCTGCCCCGCGGTTTGCTGCGCGAACCCATTTCTCATCTGAAACGGGCCCAGGCTTTGATCATCACTCGCGCGGATCGGAAGCCTTTAGACCAAGAACTGGAATTATTTTTGAAGTCACGCTTTCCGGAAAAACCCGTATTTAAAAGCGTCCACGTGCCGGACCGGATTGTCTTTACCGGCCGAAGAGAAGATTACGGTCCTGAATATCTGCAAGACAAGCAGGTGGCGGCCTTTGCCGGAATCGCCGAACCCGAAGCATTCAAAACCACCTTGCGGCAATTGGAGGCCGGGATCATCTCTTTTCAAAGTTTTGCCGATCACCATCCTTTTCGGGCGGAAGAAATTCAAGCTTTGGCGGCTGAGGCTGAAAAAAACAAAGCCGATTTTCTGATCACCACTGAAAAAGACTGGATGCGGATCAAAAATCTGGATGGACCGTTGCCCGACCTGGCTTATTTGTCCGTTCAATTTCGCCTTCTGGGCGACGAACAGTTATTTTTCAGCATGCTGAAGAACAAAGCCAAAGAAATCATCGGTTATTAATCTATGTTGCGAAGCGCACCCATCGAAAAAACAAAAATAAAACAAATTCTGATCCGCGGCACGAATTGGGTCGGTGACGCGGTCATTACCCTGCCGGCCCTGGAATCGGTTCGGCAGACTTTTCCCGACAGTAACTTGACTGTTTTGGCCCGGCCCTGGGTTCAGGCGGTGTATGAAAACCATCCGGCGGTTGACCGGGTTATTCCTTATCCCAAAGGACGTAATCTCGGAGAGCGCTTACTGCTTTTCCATAAAACCATAAAAGAAATTCGCTCCCATTCGTATGATCTTGCTGTTCTTTTTCAAAACGCTTTTGAAGCCGGTTTACTGGCTTATCTGGCGGGCATAAAATACAGAGTCGGATTCAACACCGACGGTCGGGGTTTCTTATTGACCCATGCCGTCCGTCGCAATGCGGAGCTATTAAAACAACACCAAGTCGAATATTATCTTTATATCCTACGCTCCCTGGGTTGGGAAGCGCATAGCCGGGACCCCGCGCTTTTTATCGCGGCCTCGGATATGGAATTCGTCCGGGAACTACTCGCTTCCCGCAATATCCATCCGCATGATTTTATCCTTGGTTTAAGCCCCGGCGCCATGTATGGCCCGGCCAAACGTTGGCCGCCGGAGCGTTTTGCCGCTATCGGCGACCGGGCTGCGGCTGCTTGGAACGCCAAAGTCGTTATTATCGGCAGTTCCGGAGAAAAAAGGATTTGCGAAACGGTCCGGCAAAATATGCGTCACCCCAGCCTGAACCTGGCCGGGCAAACCAGCCTGGGACAAGTCATGGCCCTGATCGCTCTTTGCCGTTTCTTCGTGACCAATGATTCCGGCCTGATGCACGTGGCTGCGGCTTTAAACCGGCCCATGGTCGCCGTTTTCGGCTCCACTGACCCGGGCGCCACCGGACCGCGCAGCTCCAAAGCCCGCTGGGTCCAACATCCTCTGGATTGTTCGCCTTGTTTTAAACCGCAATGTAAACGCGGCTTTGCCTGCATGCTCGGGATTGAACCCGATGAAGTGTGGGAGGCCATGGAGAAAGGAAGGGAATATTCATGAAAAGACCGGCGGTATTTTTAGACCGTGACGGCACCATCAATGAACAGATGGGTTATATCAACCATCGGGATCGCTTCATTCTTCTGCCCCGCGCGGCTGAAGCGATAAAGTTGTTGAATCAGAATCATTTTCCGGCTATCATTGTCACCAACCAATCCGGCGTGGCGCGCGGTTATTATCCCATCGGCCTGGTGTATGAAGTTCATGCTCTTTTGAAAACCCAATTGGCCCGTTGCCAAGCCGGCGTGGACGGCATCTATTTCTGTCCTCATTATACTCAAGGCAAACTGGCTGAATATGCCGTCCAATGCAATTGCCGCAAACCGGCCATTGGTCTGATCGAACAGGCTTGTCAAGATTTTGAGATTGACTTAATTCACTCCTATATGATCGGCGACACCTGTTCCGATATGGAATTGGCCCATAATGCCGGACTAAAAGGAATCATGGTCCGGACCGGTTACGGAATGGGTGAAATAGACCATATTCTTCCGCAAAAAAAACAAAAACCGTCGTTCATCGCGCAGGATCTTTATGATGCGGTGCAATGGCTTCTGGCCGATTGTATAAAAATCTAAATGTTTTTTGATTGAACCGTGAACCTTTTAACTTTGTTTTATTTGAAAGGAGCAACCCCATGACCATCAGCAAAGAGTTACTGGAAATCCTGGCCTGCCCCAAATGCAAGGGCGAAATCCGTTTGACTGAAAAAAGTGACGGACTGATCTGCGATAAATGTAAACTGCTTTATGAAATCAGAGAAGATATTCCCATTATGCTGATCGACGAAGCCAAGCCGATCCAATAAACGATTGTCGTTCATTTTCCATTTTTCAAATCAGGAGAGTGCTTATGATTTTACGACCCACGCCCCTAAAGTCTTTATCCCGGTTTATGCTGAGCTTCTTCCTGATCATTGTCCTTTTTCTGACATGGCTTCCCACCCAAACGCTGCTCGGCGCCGATGCAAAACAAAAAAACCCTCTTTGGCTCGTGCAGGCCGGGAAAAACACTCTTTACCTGATGGGATCCATGCATTTGCTGAAAAAAGAGGCCTATCCTTTGCAAGCGGTGTTGGAGCAGGCTTATCAACAAAGCGAACTCCTGGTTTTGGAAACCGACCTCGCCGCAGCCGAAACCCCTGAATTTCAGGCCAAGGTAATGCAATTGGGCACCTATCAAGACGGTACCACCCTGGAGCAACATATTTCTAAAGAGACTTTTGCTCTGGTGAAAAGCAAAGCAATGGGTCTGGGGCTCCCAATTGAGCAGGTCAACCTTTTCAAACCCTGGACATGCTCCTTGATATTTGTCCAATTGGAATTCATGCGCATGGGCTTTGACCCTAATATCGGAGTGGACCGCCATTTTTTTAACCAGGCCAAACAAGACCGTAAAAAACTGGATTGGCTTGAGCCGGTCGATTTTCAATTGCAATTACTCGCCCAATTGGGCAAGGAAAATGAAGAGGATTTTCTCAATCAAACCTTCAGCGACCTGGATTTATTTAAGACCAAAGCGGATCAGCTTTATACCACTTGGCGCAACGGCGATAGTGCCGGCCTATCCGGGTTTATGGATGAAGAATTTAAAGGGTATCCGGAGCTGTATAATCGATTATTTTTAAACCGCAATCGTGATTGGCTCCCTAAAATTGAAAAATTGATTGGGCAAAAGTCCAAGGTCCTTATTGTGGTTGGATATGGACACTTGATCGGACCTCAAGGCTTGGTTCAGATGTTGCGTGATAAGGGTTACCAGGTTGAACAATTATAGCTTGTCCGATTTTTAATTCTGATAAAAGGCGGCCGACAGAATTTCAAATTCATTAAAAAACCGGCCTTTCTTTTACTTTATTCCTTATTTTATCTCTCGTCCCAGCGTTGTTTTCAATTAAGCGCTTCAAACAACTAATCTATTTTAGCCTCTTTTTCTTGTAGAAAATCGTGAAAGTTTATAAAATGAAAACACTTTTTTGAGCCGCGATTGTTTTGGTTTTTGCTTGACAATCCGGCTCTCGCTCAAATACATTGACAGTCACTTTATAGCTAAATAATAGCCAGGAATAGGCATTAGTTCAAATTTATATTAGGGAGGTAATTTATGAGTATTTATGATCAAATTAAGCAGATCGTCGGCCCTGAAAATGTTTTTACCGACCAAGTCGAACGCCTTTGTTACTCCCGTGACATGTCCGTGCATCAAGGTATTGCCGATGCTGTCGTTTTCGCCTACACCACCGAGCAGGTTTCCGCTATCATGAAATTGGCTTCAAAAGAAAAAGTGCCGGTCGTGGCCCGCGGCAGCGGCTCCGCGACCACCGGCGCTGTCTTACCCGTAAAAGGCGGCATTTTACTCGATTTGCATAACATGAACAAAATCCTGGAGATTAATAAAAAGGATTTTTATGCCCGGGTCGAGCCGGGCGTCATCTGTATGCAATTCAAT
>RPPU01000383.1 GCA_003819975.1 Desulfobacteraceae bacterium | reverse complement strand
CCCAGGTTGTAATTAATCACATAGCTGCGATAAGTGTCGATAAACCGCAAGCGTTGATCGGCGCGCTCCGGGGAAAACAACGCATAGCGCACCAGGTATTCCACGGCTTGGCTGCGGTTGAAGTTGCCGTCCAGGTATTGACGAGCCGCTTCGTTATGACTGTAATTCAGTTGATTGAAAAGAGCCTGAACCTGGTTGTAGCGCGGCGCTTGCGCAGGGTCGAGTCCGGCCAACGGATAGAGCCGGTCGCGTTCAAATTCCAGGCGTTCTTGACCGGGGAAGATCATGAGAATGCCGAAATTGGCGCTGCCTTCGGCCACCAGGGCTTGATAAGTGAACAAGGCATAGACCCGGTATTCGGCCCAATGAAGTTGTTGGACGAAAATTTTTTCATTCAGGCTATGATAGACATGATGGCCGGGATAACCTTCATGAGCGGCCAAATCCACGGCGCGGTCGATGTAAATGGGCAGATCGGTGTTGATTTGAATCAGGCTTTGGCCCGTGCCTTTGTACCAGTTATAGCCGCTCCAGGGTTTGTTCCGCACATATTCCAGCAAAAAGCTTTCGTTTTTCGGAAGTTCAAGGTGTTGGGCGGTGCGGCTGCGGCATTCGGCGATGGCGACTTGAAAAACGACATCCAATTTTTCGGGCGGGATGACGAATACCTTGCGGAAAGCATGATAACGCGGTTCGAGCGGGCCTTGGCCCGGCAACAGGTGTTCCAGTTCACCAAGAATATTCTGAAAAAAATCAGGCGAATGCGTCGGAGGGGTCACTCCGTATAAAGCACGAGCCTCGTCGTTGAAACTGAAGCGTTTGCCTTCGAGTATTTCGATGCGCGCGATCAACGCTTCCAGTTTCAGGGTGAGCCCTTTTTTACGCAGCGCCGGCAGCTCATCGGCGTCGGAGGTTGAAAGGGCGGCCAGTTCATTCAGTAAAGTATCGGCGTCTTTTTTAATGAGAGCAAGCGACGGCTGGGCGGCCTCGATTTCCGTTTTCCATTGGGGAGGGCCGAGATAAGCGTCCACATAATCGGGATCGTGCGGGGTCATGGCCAGCACCAGTTTGACATAGGATTCGGCGATTTTATCCATGAGGGGGTCCTTTTGTAACCGTTTAGGTCGATAGGCTATAGATGTTTAGACTATAAGAAAAACACTTTACCGAACATTATTTCAAAGTGATTGCAAAAAGGCAAGATGATTCAGGAACGTTATGTTATTGACACTTTAAATGGGTTTTACTTATAATCCAACTTATTTTGTGAGGTTAGGTCATGTCGAAAAAATACATTATTAAAGGTTCTTACCCGCTCAAAGGCAAGATCAGGGCCAACGGCAATAAAAATGCGGCCCTGCCCATTATTGCCGCTTCTTTATTAACCGACGAAGAAGTCATCATCCGCAATATTCCCGATATCGAAGATATTAAAGTCATGCTGGAGATTGCCAAGCAATTGGGCGCCGCGGTCAAACCGCTCGGCTCCAATGCCTGGAGCATCAAAGCCGATATCAAACAAACCTCCATTGCCTCGGAATTGGGTAAAAAAATCCGGACTTCGATCTTGTTTGCCGGACCGCTTTTGGCCCGAACCGGCGAAGTGATCCTGCCGCCGCCGGGCGGGGATGTGATCGGCAGAAGAAGACTGGATACTCATTTTCTGGCTTTGTCCGAACTGGGCGGCCGCATCGAGATGGGCGCCCATTATAAATTAACGGCTAATAAACTCATGGGTCACGATATTTTTCTGGATGAGGCTTCCGTAACCGGCACGGAAAACGCGATCATGGCGGCGGTCTTGGCCGAAGGGAATACGATCATCTCCAATGCGGCCAGCGAACCGCATGTGCAGGATTTATGCAAATTTTTGAATGCCATGGGCGCCCGGATTCAAGGGGTCGGTTCCAATATTTTGACCATTGCCGGGGTTGAAAAATTGCACGGCGTCGATTACACGATCGGCACGGATTTTATGGAGGTCGGGTCTTTGATCGGCCTGGCGGCGGTCACGCGCGGCGAGATCGAGATCCAGAACGCGGAACCCGAGAACATGCGCATGACCCGGCTGGTGTTTGAGAAACTGGGCATTCATTGGGACACGGATGGGAAATCGATTTTTGTGCCGGTTCAGCAGGAGCGCAAAGTGATCTACGATATCGGCGGCATGATCCCCAAGATCGACGACGCGCCCTGGCCCGGTTTTCCGCCCGATCTGATCAGCATCATCATTGTCACGGCCACGCAAGTGGACGGCACGGTTTTGATTTTCGAGAAGATGTACGAGTCGCGCATGTTCTTCATCGACAAACTGGTCTCCATGGGCGCCCGGATCGTGCTGTGCGATCCGCACCGGGCGGTCATTACGGGTCCGGCCCGGTTGAAAGGACAGGAATTGACCAGCCCCGACATCCGCGCCGGCATGGCCATGGTCTTGGCCGCGCTCTGCGCGGACGGCAAGAGTTACATCCAAAACGTAATCCAGATCGAAAGGGGTTATGAAAACCTGGTGGGCCGGCTTCAGAATCTGGGTGCGCATATCGAGGAAGTGATGGAGTGAAGAAAGTGAGAAAGTTTGAACGCCGGAATGTGCTAACCCGATAAATAGCTCCCCTGGTTCCCACAAGGAGAATCCATGAATCATAACGGCAACAATATCGAATCCCGCCTGTGGGACGCCGCGGATGAGTTGCGGGCCAATTCCAAGTTGAAATCTTCGGAATACTCCGTCCCCGTATTGGGGCTGGTCTTTCTACGCTATGCCGATCACAAATTCCAGGCGGCGGCAAAGGAACTGGCGGGAAAAAGCAGCGGACGAAAGAAGATCGGCCCGGCCGATTATCAGGCTAAAGGCGTGCTCTATTTGCCCGAGGTGTCGCGTTTCTCCAAATTGATTCAACTGCCGGAAGGAGCCAATATCGGAGCGGCCCTCAACAGCGCCATGCGCGCTATTGAGACGGAGAATCCCGACCTCAAAGATGTATTGCCCAAAACCTATAACCGTTTTGAGAATACCCTGCTGAAGGAATTGCTCAAAACCATGAATTCGGTGCCCATGGACATCGAGGGCGATGCTTTCGGCAAGATTTATGAATACTTTCTCGGCCACTTTGCCATGAGCGAGGGTCAGAAGGGTGGTGAATTTTTTACTCCAACCGCCATTGTCCAACTCATCGTCGGTATCATCGAACCGTTTCACGGCCGCATTTTCGATCCAGCATGCGGTTCCGGCGGCATGTTCGTGCAGAGCGCCCGTTTTGTTGCGGAACATAAAAAGAACCCCGGTGCCGAAATCAGTATTTTCGGCCAAGAGCGGGTTGCCGAAACTGTACGGTTGAACAAGATGAACCTTGCGGTTCATGGACTATCAGGTGATATTCGTGAGGGCAACGCTTATTATGAAGATCTGCATCATTCAACCGGAAAATTCGACTTCGTGATGGCTAATCCGCCCTTTAATGTGGATCGGGTTGATAAAGACCGGCTCAAAGACGATCAGCGCTTTCCTCTCGGATTACCTCGGACCGATAATGCCAATTATCTCTGGATTCAGCTTTTCTACAGTGCTCTTTCCAATACCGGCCGGGCCGGGTTTGTCATGGCCAACTCCGCCTCCGACGCCCGCTCCTCGGAACTCGACATCCGCAAGCAACTTATTGAAGCCCGCGCCGTGGATGTGGTGGTGGCGGTCGGCTCCAATTTTTTTTATACCGTAACTCTGCCGTGCACGCTCTGGTTTTTCGATAAAGGCAAGCGCAAAACCAAACGCGCCGACCAGGTGCTCTTAATTGACGCCCGCCATCTTTTTCGCCAAATCGATCGCGCCCACCGCGATTGGACACCGGCGCAGATCGAGTTTTTGGCTAATATAGCTCGGCTCTACCGAGGGGAAGCACCGGAGAACCTGCATGACAGCGCCGATCTTATGAAAGAGCATTTTGGAAAGAAGCTTAAATACAAGGATATTCCTGGCATGTGCAAGGTGGCAACCTTGGCCGAGATCGAAGCCCAGGGTTGGAGTCTCAACCCTGGCCGCTATGTGGGTGTGGCTGCCTGCGAAAAAGAGGATTTCGACTTCAAAGAACGGCTGGAGGCATTAAACGAAGAATTGGAAACCCTCAACGCTGAAGCCCGGGAGATAGAAGAGCAGATAGCTGAGAATGTGGTCAAGTTATTGGAGAGGGAGTGATGGCGAGCAAGAGCCACTGGACAGACTGCACACTTGGTGACGTCATAACTCTAAAAAGGGGATACGACCTTCCTAACCGAGATCGTATTGACGGTGAATATCCAGTAGTTTCCTCAAGTGGTATAACTGGCACACACAGCGTCGCAAAAGCAAGAGGCCCGGGTGTAGTTACTGGTCGATACGGTACGCTCGGCCAAGTATTCTATGTTCCGGGTGATTTCTGGCCATTGAATACGAGCCTCTATGTTGAGGATTTTAAAGGAAATCATCCGCGATTTATTAGCTTCTTGCTGCAAACTCTTAATTTTGGAAAACGAAGTGGAGCAGCTGCTGTTCCGGGGGTTAATCGCAATGATTTACATATGCTCCGGATAAAAAAACCGAATTTACCAACGCAGTACAAAATCGCAGCGGTTCTTTCAACTTACGACGATTTGATCGAGAACAACCTACGGCGGATCAAGATTCTGGAGGAGATGGCGCAGAACCTCTACCGCGAGTGGTTCGTCAAGTTCCGTTTTCCCGGTCACCAACATGCCCGCTTCGTTGATTCCCTCTTGGGTAGGATTCCGGAGGGATGGCGTTGGGCGAAGCTCAAGGATGTCTGCGATTCCATCAGCTATGGTTTTACCGCAAGTGCTAATAAAGAAGTAGTCGGACCTAAGTTTCTAAGAATTACGGACATCGTTCCCAACACCATTGAATGG
>RPPU01000382.1 GCA_003819975.1 Desulfobacteraceae bacterium | reverse complement strand
TGAAGTTACCTTTGGCTGAGCGGCTTTCACTGATCGCCCGCAACTATATGAAAGCTTTGAAAAAACGGCCTTTAACTCAGGCCATCATGGCCTGGGAAATGGTGGAACGCAATGAATTGACCGCGGAGCTCGAAATTATCCGGGAAAATAATACCTTGCAATTGTTTAATCTTCTCGCAACAGAAGGTATGGAACGCCAGGATATTCAAGCCCTATCGGCCTTGATCGGCGCGGGGATCAGCTACCTCGTGATTCGTTCCGATAAAATTAAATCATATGGAGGCATTGATTTGCAATCCAACCAAGGTTGGGAACGCCTGGAAGCTGCAATAGATGCGATCATCAAAGGAATTTCCATGAATTTAGAAAAGTAATTTTTTTTAATCTATTTGTCACTCCTTGGTGACTAAATCGAATTAAGGAGTCGTTCAAGTGAATCGTCGTGAATTTTTATCCAACTCTTTTACGACCGGATTGTCTTTACTCGCCGCCGGCACTTTGCTTCAATCCTGTAACGGAAATCTCAGATCAAAATTATTTAATGAGCCGCCGGCAACCTTCCGGAACAAATTGCTCTCTAAAACCGGTTACGCCATCCTTCACTATGCCTCCTTGGCGCCCAGCGGTCACAACACCCAACCCTGGAGCGTGAAAGTGCTTGCTGAAAACGAATGGGTGCTGGCGGTGGATCCATTGCGCCGGTTACCGGCCGTGGACCCCACGAACCGCGAACTATTTCTGGCTCTGGGCGCGTTTATCGAGAACCTGTCGCTTGCCGCCGGTGTTCGGGGCTATGCCATCCGGGTTGACCTGCTGGCCCAAACAACCCAGGATGAAGAGGTCGCCAAAATCACTTTGCACAAAGCAACACCCCGGGATTACTCCTTAAATCGCCTGGTCTTGCGCCGAACCGTCAAAAGCGGTCTGTTGCCCAAAGAATTAAAAGACGCCGACCTGCGCGTCTTAACCGAACCCTTAAAAGACCGATTGTTTTATTTCCCCAGAAGTACTTCCCATGCCAAATGCATCGCCGATGGTATCGTTGAATCTTATCGTGTTCAAACCGACCGCGACCGCGCGCAAAAGGAACTCGCGCAATGGATTCGTTTAGGTGAAAAACAAGCCCGCAAACATCGCGACGGTCTTACCGCTCAAGGCATGGACATAACCGGTCCGGCCGGCTGGTATGTGGATCATTTCATGAATCAAGCCGACGTCATGACCCCGCTTTTCAGGAAAAAAGCCATAGAAAAGACCATCAAGCAAACCCGGGAAGGCGCCGGCTGGTTGATCATCACCAGTCCGGGCAATACCGTGGCAGACTTGATTGAAACCGGCCGCAGGTTTGAACAAATGGCCTTGCTGGCCCGCGAGCGCCGGATCGCCATTCACCCCATGACTCAATTGCTGGAAGAAGAGAGCGGCCAACAGGTCGTGAACACCAACCACGGCCCCAAAATCATGCCCCAATTCGTTTTACGGGTCGGTTATGTGGAAAAATATCCGGACCCGGTCAGTTTACGCCGGCCCGTGGATTGGTTTCTGAAGAGTTAAAACTTAGCAGGATTCGGCCTTGGGGACGTCCCTGACTAAGTTGACAAACTCACGAAAGTATGCTATGCTATCTTAAAAGTAGGAAAGGAGGCTGAGCATGCCACGCCAAGCCCGATTGGACGCTCCCGGAACCCTGCATCATGTCATGATCCGTGGTATTGAAAAAGCGAAGATCGTTGATGATCGCAAAGACCGCCAAACCTTTGTTGAGTATATGGGTAAAATCGCCCAGGAAAGCGATACCAAGATTTATGCCTTTGCTCTCATGACCAATCACGCCCACTTATTGCTCAAAAGCGGTAAAACCGGAATTTCAACGTTTATGCGACGGTTTTTAACCCGCTATGCCATGGCCTATAATCGTCGGCATAACCGACACGGCTACCTCTTTCAAAACCGGTATAAGTCGATCATCTGCGAAGAAGACACCTATTTTATGGAATTGGTGCGCTATATTCATCTGAATCCTTTAAGAGCCAAACTGGTCCATTCGTTGAATGAATTGGATAAATATCCCTGGTGCGGGCATAGCGCAATAATGGGGGATCAGAATTATGAGTGGATAGGTGGCAATTATGTTTTAAAATGGTTTGGAAATGAGAAAGATGAAGCCTTAAAGGCTTATCGCGAATATTTAGGAAAAGGAATCCCCGAAGGTGCCCGGGTTGATTTGGTGGGTGGTTCATTGGTGCGGGCCTTGGGCCGTTGGGGTGATGTATCGACCAAGCGGATAAAAAAGGTTAAAAAAATTAGGGATGAGCGAATTTTAGGTAGTGAGACTTTCACGAACCGGGTGTTGCGAGAAGCGGAAGTGAAAGTAAAACATCAATTACCGCAAAAACAGCTGAAAGTGGAATTGCACGATGTGGTTGAGAAGATTTGTAAAAAAGAAAATGCCTCCATTTCAGAATTGCGTTCCGGAAGCCGCAGAGGAAAATTGCCGGGTGTGCGCTTGAAGATCGCCATCCGATTAACTGGGGAATATGGGATTTCGCTGGCTGAGATTGCGCGACAATTGGGAATTACTTTGTCGGCTGTTTCAAAGATGCTGAGTCGTCACGAATCGAGTTTGTCAACATAGTCAGGGACGTCCCCGAAAGAAGGAAGATGGACACATTACTATTTTTAGCGGCTGCTTCTCCGGTGCTCCTGATTGCGGTTTTGGTGATCGGTTGGAAAATGCCGGCGCTTGGTCTCTCCGTGTGGGGTATTTTATTTACGGCCGTGCTGAGCGTTTTGGTTTTTCATACCTCGCTCACGACTATTCTGTTGGGAGCGCTTGATGGAATTATTACGACTCTGCCTCTCTTGCTGACCATCTTTTTTGGGATTATACTTTCAGTCCTGCTTATCGGAACCGGGGCGTTGGCGCGCATTGTCAATGGTCTTGCAAAAGGATTTCGCAATCCCATGCACCAGGTAAACGGGATCTGCTTCGGCATTGAGAATTTTGTGGCTGGAGCAGGCATTATTACGGAACCGATTATCGCCCCTACCTTAAAAGCGGCCGGGCTTCCCGGGAAAGATGCCGCCATCCTGGCGAGCTGGGGTTATGCCGGGATCATGTCTTTCACCTTGGCCGGGGTTTTTGTTGTTATCCTCGCCAGTGTGACCGGCCTTGATTTGCAAAGACTAGCCGTGATCACGGCGATCATTTCCCTCATGCCGACGCTTGTTTGCGGTTGCTTTCTTCCGCTGGTTATGGAGAAAAAAGAAATGACCAAAGGACATTTCTTTTTTAATATTTGCACAGCTTTTGCCTGCGGTATTATGACTCTTTTTTTTGTGTTCTATGTCTCTTCATCCACAGCCTGCATGCTTGCGGGCTTGGGGGTATTAGGCGGGATTATCCTGATCTCCAGGTCCATGCCAGATTTCAGCGCCATCCGGTTTGCCGATATTGCTCCCTTTTTGATTCTCATCGTGGGGCTAAGCTTGGTCAATCTGTACCGGCCGCTGCGGACGATCGCGAGTGAAAAATTGGTTTTTTCCCTATCCATTGTGCCGTTGCATCTGGTAAAAATAAGACCGCTCATGGATGCCTATACTTATTTGATTATGGCCATACTCATAACGATCTGGGGGCTCAAGATCACGAGGTCCCAGGTTGCGATCATGGTGAAAACGGCTATGCCGCGGGTATTGAGAGCCATTACGGCCATGATGATCTTCGGCGCCCTGGGCCAGGTCATTGCTTTCACGGGTTATGAGGTCCATAGCGGAACAATGGTTGCCGCGCATAACATTCCCTGGGTCTTGGCCAGCGGCTTATCCAAACTGTCCGGAAAATACTATCCGGTTTTTGCGCCCTTACTCGGATGGACGGGGACGTTCCTTACCGGCTATGGATCTTTATCGGTAATGATCTTCGGCAAACTCCAAGTCGAGATCGCTCGATTTATCCATCTTTCGCCCGAAGTGCTGGCCTCGGCCATGATGGTCGGGTCCGGCATCGGTTCCGTATCAAGTCCTTTTAAAGTGGCCATGGCGACTTCGCTTGTGGATGCGGTCGGGAAAGAGGGAGAGATCCTGAGAAAGATGATCCCGATCGGCATTGCCCTCGCGCTCATCACGGGGATTTGGAGCTATGCGTTAATCCATATTCTATCATGATTAAGAAAGAAAAAAATCCAATCTGTTCTTAGTATATTTTTATGTTTTTTAGGCTCTGACGGGAGCATTATTCAGGGATTCTTACGCGAAACTGAAGTTGAATCTCCTGCCCATCTCCAGTGGGTTGTTTGAAATGGAGCAGAGTGTGGTTTTCAACGCGCGGGGGAATGGAAACGGTGAAGACCAACGTATCCCGGCCCAGGTGAAGCCGGATGTCTCTTTCGGTTCCGGTTAAGGCTTCAGCGGCGGTCAAGACAAGCTCATAAATGGGGGCTCCGGAATGAGCGCCGGCAGAATCGGAGTTGCGGCTCTTGCGCTGCTTGTGGCCCAGGCCCCGTCCAAATCCACCGCCCCGACAGCGCAAGCCTGAAAAAATACCGGTCTCAAAGGGATCGAAGGCGGAAGGGTGGAAAAAAGGGTCCGCGTTTCTGGGATTTTGCCCGAGATCGTACTGTCTGCGTTTATCGCGATTGCTTAGGGTCTCGTAGGCTTCGTTAATTTCTTTAAAGCGTTCTTCGGCAGCGGGATCGCCCGGGTTCAGGTCGGGATGATTCTGAAGGGCCAGTTTCCGGTAAGCGGTTTTGATTTCGTTTTCATCGGCGTTTTCGGAAAGGCCCAGAATAGCATAGTAGTCTTTTTCGTGCATACCGAGTATTTATTCTTCAGTAGGTTTGTCCAGAAAACCGATGCCTTTTTGTTCATGGCTGTCCAGATAAATATGCAATAGATCACCATGGGCGGCTTCCGGGATATGGA
>RPPU01000381.1 GCA_003819975.1 Desulfobacteraceae bacterium | reverse complement strand
AGCGGGCCCATGCCCAGGACTCGGGCAGCGAGAAACTCATCGTCTATGTGCCCAAGGGCCAGACCATAAAAGATTGGTCCGAATCAATTCAAATGCAGGAATTGCATATGCTTGCTTCCGCATCGGTCGAGGAGTTTCTGGAATTGCTGCAAGCGGCTATTCTAAAGAATTGCCCGAATGGGCAGTACGAGATAGTAAAGAATTTCAAAGGCAATGAGGCCCTAGCGGAATGGCATACCGGAACGTGTCAGGGACGGCCGGTCGAGGAAGCGCTTTTGAGAATCCGCATCGAACGCGAGACGATCTATGTGCTTTCTTATAATGTCAGAGCCAAAGGCATGGATTCCAATAAAAGAAAACAGTGGCTTTCCATTCTGGAAAAAGCGCAGATCCAATGATTTGGGGGCCCGCAAAGGCCGGCATGCGGGCGCCCTATTCCGGGCTGCCTCGGTTTTACAAAGTGAAAAGGCGCCCGGACGGTATAAGAATCGGGCCGATCCATCGATCGGACGGATCGGTCCGGGAGAAAACCATGGACTCACTCTGCTTTACTGATCTCCACGGACCAGCTCGGCCCTGATTCCACTTTGTGCTTGGCCGCGAAACTGTCCATATTGATGGCCATGGAAACGTTCATGAGGCTGTTCAGATAAACCAGGGGTTGGCCCTCGGGCACATCGCCGAACGTGTGGTGATAGGGCGCCACGGTTTCATCGACCAGCTTGCCTTCATTAAAAATCCGGATGCGCACCTTGCCGCCGATTGGGATACCGAGTTGGTCGAAGAGGGTCTTGGGAACATTGGTCCAAACGTTTCCGTATTGCACATCGAGCACCGGGATCATGCCTTTGATGGCCGGACCTGTTTTCTCCGGTTTCTGATAGGGAATCAGGACAAGGCTGTTGTTCGGCAGCTTCGGGCCCACTTGGGCAAAGGAGATCTGGCCGGAAGCCAAGCGGGCGCCGGTGTAGGCAAAGACATCGCGGCCGTGAAAGGTGTAGGACTCGGCCGAACTTTTCAAGCGGTTCTTCTGCTCGTCAATCTCCCGTACTTCGGCCACCCCGTCGCGCTCGGCGATCAGCGTGAAGAGACCGTTGTTGGGGCCGATAAAGTAGCGGCCGTTGCGGGTCTTCAGCACCACGGACTTGCGCTCGGTGCCCACGCCCGGATCCACCACGGACACGAACACCGTAGCCGGGGGCCAGTAAAGGGCGGTTTGAAACAGCCGGTAAGCGCCGACCCAGATGTCATATTCCGGAATCTCATGGGTCAAATCGGAAACGTTCAGACCGGGATCGACCCCGAAGGCGACCCCGCGCATGGCCGAGACGGCTCCGTCCTTTAATCCGAAGTCGGTCATCAGGACCAGCGGGGCCTTGGCATAAACAATGCCGCACAGCAAAATCAATAGAATCAACGTATTTCTCAATATTTTTAACATAATCACCTCCTGCGATCGGAATTTTTTGGATTTAACCCAACCCGGATGAACCGGAAGATCAGAGCGGGGCGGGGCGCTTTTTCAGACGGCAAATAAAGGCATCGGGGCAGTAACGGCAAGCGCTGCTATAATTAAGTTTGTTTGAAATCAATAAATATCATCCGGGAGCCTGTGAAGTACCGATATCGCGCTTGCCCATCTTACGATAATCTTCCGTGTTTAGGAAGTTCCCGTCTGAAAAAGCGCCCCACCCCGCTCTGATCAGGAAAAGTCTTGACCCGAGGATATCTCAAAAAGCTGTTTTAAGAAAAAATTAATTTTTGAGATATCCTGCTTTGAGCGCAATTTAACTTGTAAGATACTAAGGCCGATCATACCATTTTATATTCCGCAAGAAAATGAAATTTGGATCGGCGCTACCGGGATCCTGAGAACATTATTTCAAAATGTTCTAAAAAAATTGAACCCATAAGATGTTTTTTGACACTAAAACGCTCAATACGACGATATTGACGACCACGGCTTCTGGGGCATCGGCCCAAAGCGCGGGCAGTCAGCAATATGCCGGCAACGCGACACCGGGCCCAACACCAAGCGGCAAGAAAGTTCAAGTCCAGAGCATGCAGAATTCGCAAAGCAATCTACCTCCGGTGAGTGCCGTTTCAAACCAGGATACGGCGCTTTTGCCCTTAACGATCACGAGCCCGGCGAACGGAGCGGCTTTTTATGTGGGGAAAAAATATACGCTCACCTGGAATGATCTGCAGAAGAAAGCCCAGAACGTGAAAATCACGTTGATTTCCAAATCATCGAACGCGGTGACCAATATCGCGACGAATGTGCCGAATACCGGAAGTTATGAATGGACCGTGGCCCAGGGGGGATCATCGAACAATAATAACTACGGATTAAAAATAGCGGGCATGGGAGAAGGCCCGGATTATTCCGATTCAAAAGATATCACCATCTATAAGCCGAGCATTCATATAACCAATCCGCAGGGCGGGGACATCTGGGTGAAATCCGCTCCATCCATGCACACCATTGCCTGGCAGAAATCCAATATGCCGGAAAGCGTGTTCGGCTCGAAGATTAAACTGCGCATCGGCTCCAAATGGTCCTTGCCGGGCGCATCCTATGGAACTGACTTTTATTCCGTTGAAACGGAAAACGACGGTGAATTCGTTTTCACGACCCTATACGACATCCCGATCAGCCAAGTTCGTTTTGGCCAGGGATTTTGCTATGTAATCGTCGAAGCAATTGATGGATCGGTTGGAGACAAAGTATATATAACGATCAAGAAGTAAAATTCAGGCAATAACATTCAAAGGAGCCGCGTTGGGCCTTGATCATTATTGAGATATCCTTTCGGTCATTTCAATTTTCATGGCCTGACGCGGTTTTTGCATGATCTATTCACTGAACACGGTAATTGCGGGTTTTAAATTGGAACAACCTGGGGCGGGTCTATCCCGGAAAAGCAGGCTAGGCCTGCCTGAAAAAAACAAAGGGCTTCCGTTTGCGGTTATCCATGACACCTGGAATTATAAATATCGAATCACGGTGGAACGGTTCCCTCTGCTTCGCTTTATTTCCTTTGCTTTCTGACTTGATTGATTTGTAAGTATGCTATTGGGCATAACATAACAAAATTGCCATGTGTTTGAATTCATTTTGTCATTGCGAACAACGCAGGAGCGAAGCAATCTAAATTCACGGTATTTTTTCGCTCGAAATGAGATTGCTTCGTCGTTACACTCCTCGCAATGACAACCTTGATGGTTCGATGACGCATTATTTATGTCGTTCACCATAATATAGCCAAGCCCCCCTCGTTTTCGAATTCCTTCATTAATAAATTTCTAGACGATCTATTTCTTTTTCTTTAATCGACTTGTCATTGGATAAGTTATTCAGCAACCCTGATTGGAATTCATCCTTAACAATCTTTTTTAAATAACATCTACAGATCTTCAGCTTTTGATCTTGGACCGTGTCCCAGGTGATTTTGAATTTTGGTGTTCTCCGAGGTATTCCCGAACCGCTTCGGGGGTGGTCATCCAATTGCGGCCGAATTTAACGGCGGCCAATTTACCGGTCCGGGCCAGCAAAGATAAGTATTCTTGGGAATACTCACAGTATTTTGTGGCCTCCTGGAGCGAAATATAGCCCTGCTTCTCTTTTTTCCGGTTTTGGGGCGGAACGATCGTATTTAAGTAGATGACGAGTGAGCGCTCGATCGATTTCCCGATAAAATTTTCAAAGGGTTCCGCTTTCCCCAGATCGGCTTCTTTCAAGACCCGATAATACTTTTTTCGGTCCAGGTTCATGATCACGGCCGGTGGATATCCGTTTTGAATCAGCACTAGATTCATTAACAAGCGGGCGGTACGCCCATTACCGTCCAGGAAAGGATGGATGTGCACCAGCCGGTAATGAACCTGAGCGGATAGTTCCGCTACAGATAAGCTTTTATCGTTCAAATAGTACCAATCGACAAATTCGCGCATTAACTTGCCGATTTTTTGAGCGTTGGGCGGTAAGTGATAAGAGCCCAGTATCCTTACATTATGATGTCGATAACTTCCCGCACTGGCATCATCGATATTTGTTAATATAAATTTATGCAGCCTTAAAATAAATTCTTCGCTGAACGCTTCTTTTTTTGCGGAAAACCGATACAGATATTTGACGGCTCCGATATGATTGATGGCCTCAAAATGCTCTTTTAAGGATTTCCCGCCGATGGTTACGCCCCGGTTTATGACTAAATCGGTCTCTTGCAGAGATAAGGTATTTCCTTCCAGGGCGTTCGTATTAAAGGTCCATTCCAGGGCAAATTCATCGCGAAGTTTTTCGATCAATGCCGGCGGCAAAGGTCGAAATTGATCTAATGTCCTTTTTTTGCCTTCAATGCTTGCCAATATTTTTGAGTCCATATCGGATACCTATAATTTTTATCTATCCGATATTATCATCTCGATTCTGAGATTTTTCAATCTTTTTTAAAGAATCATTTCGTTTTAGTCGCCTTCCACCATGCCGGCAATCCGGGTGGACAAAGACGGGCATCGGCAACGATTGCCTATACCAAAACCAGGAAACCGAAAGGACCGAACGACAATAAGCTATAATCCCTTAAAAACGGTTAAAATTTGTAAAATTTTTGAACTTATCGGCTATAATCGTTTACCAAGAAATATTGGATATTTAAACACACGGGATTACAGACAAAAAGGCGGGTTTGAAACCCGCCCCTACAGATTTTTTAGGAGGAATATGCAATGGATAAAAAATTTCGTAATCGGTTTGTTTCCCTAATGATTTTATGCGCCGGATTTTGGTTTTTGAATTTGGGAAATTGGCCAAAAGCAATGGCCGCACCTCCGGCCGGCAAAAACGCACCGGCGACTTCAAGCAGCCAAGCTGGCGCAAACAAACCCCCGACTGATATCCTTGTCTTGGCCATCCAGGGTTTATT
>RPPU01000380.1 GCA_003819975.1 Desulfobacteraceae bacterium | reverse complement strand
GCCGGCTTTTTTACTGCTGCTGGGCTATGGGATTCTGCTGGCCTGGCGTTTTTTCAGACGGGCTTTTCATCTGATCCGCACCCAACCCGAGGCGGATGAGGCCAACCGGTTGTTGGGGATCGCCTTGCACTACCAGGGCCATCTGGACGAGGCTTTCGGCCGCTTGCAGCGCTGCCGGGCCGACACGGCCGTGTTGGACGCGCTTTATAATTTGGCCCTCGATTTCGAGCGCCGGCGTCAGTTCAACAAAGCAGCGGCGGTTTTCCTTTATATCACCAAGAACAGCACGCAGGAATACCGGGATGCGGCTCCGCGCCATCAGCGCATGCTGGCCATGGAAAAAGCGTTCGTTTTCGGCATGAGTCAGAAAGCCTTGCACAGCACCATGATCTTGTCGCCGGAAGCCATGGAAAAGCCCATGATCGGGCGTTACGAACTGACCGGCGAACTCGGCCAAGGCGCCATGGGCATGGTTTATCTGGGCAAAGACTCCAAGATGGACCGGGTGGTGGCCGTTAAAACCATGGCGATTTCCCATGAGTTGAAACCCGAAGCCATGGCAGAAGTCAAGGAGCGATTTTTCCTGGAAGCCATGGCAGCGGGCCGCCTGAATCACCCCCACATTGTCACGGTCTTTGATATGGGTGAAGAAGATGACCTGGCTTATATTGTCATGGATTATGTGCAAGGCGAAACCCTAAAGAGTTTTATCGATGTCGGGAAACTCCTGCCGGTCGCCGAGGTGTTGCGCATCGGTATGCAGGTCGCGGATGCCCTGGAGTACGCCCATTGCAATCAGATCATTCACCGCGACATCAAACCGGCCAATATCATGTATGACCCCAAAACCGGCCGGGTGAAGGTGACCGATTTCGGGGTCGCTTCCTTAACCGACTCCACGCGCACCCGCACCGGCACCATCATCGGCACGCCCTCTTATATGTCGCCGGAGCAGGTGGCCGGAAAACATGTCGAGGCCGGTTCGGATTTGTTCTCGCTGGGGGTGACACTGTTTCAATTGCTTACGGGTCAATTGCCTTTCACGGGCGATTCGCTGGCCAGCGTCATTTTCAAGATTGCGAATGAGTCTTTTCCCGATATCCGGGATCTGCGTAAAGACCTCTCACCCGCTATCGGCGTTCTGATCTCCAAGGCATTGCAGAAAGAGGCCCGGGATCGCTATCAAACCGCGGCGGAGATGAAGGCGGATTTACAGGAATGTTTGGAGCAGATTGAGAGGGGGTAGTACTTAATATGAATCTTAACCGTTATATTTATTGGCGATAATATTCATTTCCATCAAATTAATCATAATGATTGGAGGCTTTATGGCGAATCTCAAAATAAGATATATATTTGCTGGGGTTGCGGTAACCATAGGATATCTGGTCTGCTATTTTGCTTCGGAAATAGCGGGCCTTTCTTTTATATTTATGGGGGTAGTGGTAACCGACTCATTGATCAATAGCAAAAAGTTGGGAAAAATTTTATTAATTTTTCAAATTCTAAAAACAGTTTCCGCTCTCACAATTCTGTCTATCGTTTACTTTGTCATTCCCGATAAGGTAGTGTGCGAACTTATTGCTTCCCCATACTTGATGAGCACTTTATGGGTTTTTGGTATGGTTATAATCGTTGAAAGATATCTTATGACTAAGAGGAAGATGATCGTAATCGGCGATAGTCAGACAAAATTGATTGAAAATCAAGTTATTGGAAAATAAGCAGGCTTAAATCCGGAAAATAGACCTGAAAAAATCTTAATCGATAAGGATTTCATATGACATTAAAGAATCAATATCTCCTGGCAGCTTTGTGTTGCACGATCGGTTGCGTTTTTATGTTCGCGGGCCGGGAATCCGATGAAATCATATTCAAATTCGCTCCGGTTTTAATCGTGTTGGCGCTTATTTTTCCGCGCCTGAAGCGGTTAACCAATCCGATTAAGGAAAAAAAGTTTAGAACCGGGCGGATCAAGCAGGTCACCTTGGTGAATTTGCTTTTATTGCTTTTGATTTTATGGATTTTCGGTTTCACCCTTTACCGCAAGCTCGATCCGCGGGTTTTGTTCGCCCATTACGGATATTTGGCGCTGCTTTGGCTCTTTTTCATGACCTACATGTACAAATGCTATTTGCTCGAAGAGGTTGAAATGAAGGAGAAAGAAGACAGTCCGAAACAAAATTGAGTTTTTATTGTCAATAGAGGATATCTCAAAAATGTTATTTTGAGAAAAAGAATGCTTTATCTCCGACTTTTTAATAACCGTATGATTCGGTTTTTGATTTTTGAGATATCCTGTACACAGGATTAAGGAAATTTCCCAGTTTTGTAGGGGCGGGTTTTAAACCCGCCCCTACAGAGCAAAACAAGGCCCGGAAGGCCGTGACTATCGTTTGCAGTTATTTTGTTGTCATCTTTTTGAGTTTTTATTTCAGCCCGCCGTTCCAGCAGCGGGTTGAAATAAAAACTTATGAAAAAAGACCCTGAACATCTGAAACAACCGGTTCTTAAATACGCGCGCACGGATTTTGCCACTTTGCGCCGGGACCTAAACGTCCAAGAAGCCCTGGATAACATCCGGCAACAGGGTTTGGGCGAACGGATCGTTTATTTTTACGTGGTGGACGAAAACCGAAGCCTGGTGGGCGTATTACCGACCCGCCGGCTGCTGACTTCCGCTTTGGTGGAAAAAATCGGCAACATCATGATCAAAAATGTGGTCACGATCTCGCGGCAGGCCACGCTGCTGGAAGCGTGTGAATTTTTTATTCTATACCGCTTCCTCTCTTTTCCGGTGGTGGATGAACACAAACGGATCCTGGGCGTGATTGACGTCACTTTTTTCAAGGAAGAGGTCTTTGAGATATCGGAACATGAAAAAATGGATGAGTTGTTCGAGTCCATCGGGTTTCATTTGTCCCAAGTCCGCGATGCCTCCGCTTTGCGCGCGTTTCGTTTCCGTTTCCCCTGGCTTTTGGTCACGATCGGCAGCGGCACCATCTGCGCGCTTTTAGCCGGCGCATTCGAACTGACCCTGGCTCGGGTTATTTTGCTCGCTTTTTTTCTGACTCTGGTGTTGGCTTTGTCGGAAAGCGTCAGCATTCAGTCCATGACTCTGACCATTCAGACCCTGCGGTTCAAACAGCCCACTTTTAAATGGTACTTGAAAGCGATCGCGCGCGAAAGCATGGCTTCCCTTTTTATCGGCAGCGGTTGCGGCCTGGTTACCTTCGGAGTGGTCTGGCTTTGGCAGAGTGCTTTTCTCCCGGCTTTGGCTATCGGTTGCAGTGTGCTGTTGACTTTGATTGCGGCTTGCGCCTTTGGACTTACGGTCCCTGCGATTTTACACGCCTTGAAGCTGGACCCCAAGGTCGCGGCCGGCCCGATCACTCTGGCTTTGACCGATATAACGACGTTGTCGATTTATTTTTCACTGGGCGCACTTGTGCTTTAATTTTAAGCCTGAAAGATTTTTACCACAAAGACACCAAGGCACTAAGCTTTTTAATATTATTGCTTACTTCGTGTCTTAGAGTCTTTGTGGTAAAGTTTTTTGATTTATTTTTTTTTACAACTTTTCCCATAATTCCCAAAAATTCGGGAAAGATTTGGTCACGCAAGCCTCGTTTTGCATCCGGATTTCAGGAACTTTAAGCCCGATGATTGCCAGGCTCATGGCGAGGCGGTGGTCGTTATGCGGGTCGATTTCGGCTCCGTGGAGGGGCTGCGATCCTTCAATAATCAAACCATCCGATCGTTCTTCGATCTGAGCGCCCAACTTGCGCCATTCCGCCGTAACCGAACCGATACGGTCGCTTTCCTTTATGCGCAGATGCGCTACATTGCGGATAACAGTCCGGCCTTGCGCGAAAAGAGCAACGGCTGCCAGGGTGGGAACCATGTCGGGCATGGCCGCCATATCCAGGTTTAAACCTTTGAGAGGGCCGCCTTGAACCGTGACTTGGCGTGCTTCTTTTTTTACTTTGCAGCCCATTTTTTCAAGAATATCCAAAAGAGCCCTATCGCCCTGGTTTGAATCGTTTGCCGCGATATTTTGGGTTGTCACGGTTCCTCCGGTTACGGCCGCGGCCGCCCAAAAATAAGAGGCCGAAGAGGCGTCGCCTTCAATGGTATAAGATCGAGCCTGATAATGCTCCCCGCTTTTAATTCTGAAATACCGATACCCGTCCCTGATAACATGAATACCGAAATCGCGCATCACACCCAGAGTGATGTCCAAATAGGGTTTGGAGACCATTTCCCCTTTAATTTCTATTTCCAGATCGCTTTCGGCGTAGGGACCGGCCAAAAGCAAAGAAGAGATGTATTGACTGCTTTCATGACCTGCGAGTTGCACCCGGCCGCCCGCGAGGCCTTGGGCTTGAATCAGGATGGGGGGAAAGTTTTCCGCGCCCAGATATTCTATTTTCGCTCCAAGCTGTCTGAGGGCCCGGACCAGATCGCCGATCGGCCTTTCATGCATGCGTTCGGCGCCTTCGATCAGAAAGGGGCCTTGGGCCAGGGCAATGATGGAGAGGAGCAGACGATAGGACGTTCCGGAATTGCCGAGAAAGATTTCGGTTTGAGCGGGGTTGGGAGGAAAGAGGCCGTCGCAACCGGACACGACGATTTGATGTTCCTGAATTTCGATGGGTATGCCTAAGCGGCGCAAGGCTTCCAGCGTGAGCAGCGTGTCTTCGCTTTTTAGGAAAGCTTCCAGGCGGCTTTCGCCTTTAGCCAGGGCCGCGGCGATCAAGGCCCGGTGGGTGATGCTCTTGGAACCCGGAATGACTACTGTTGCGTTGATATTCGATTTGGGAGCAATAGTTTTCATGAAACCCCTTTGATTTCACCGCCCGCTTCGCTTGAGGCGCAGAGGGCACAGAGTGAATTGGTTTTTTCCTTGCCAAACAGTTTTCAAATC
>RPPU01000379.1 GCA_003819975.1 Desulfobacteraceae bacterium | reverse complement strand
GGCCACGGCACCACTTTCACCCTGTACTTTCCCATTACCCGCCAGGCCTTACGGACCATAGATACGCCCCTTTCTAAAACCGAGTACATGGGCAACGGCGAAACCATTCTGGTGATCGACGATATTCGCGAACAGCGCGAAATCGCGGTCGAAATGCTTTCTCGCCTGGGTTATCAAGTGACCGCCCTGGCCAGCGGTGAAGAAGCAGTGGATTATTTAAAAACCCGCACAGCGGACTTGTTGATTCTGGACATGGTCATGGACCCCGGTCTAGACGGCCTGGAAACCTATCGTCAAATCATCAAGATTCATCCGGGACAGAAAGCGATCATTCTCAGCGGTTTTTCCGAATCGGAGCGCGTCAAGGAACTCCAGCGGCTGGGCGCGGGCACGTATCTGCGAAAACCCTTTTTATTTCAAAAAATCGGCTTGGCGATCCGGACCGAACTGACTCGCTAAATGTTTTTTCGATCCTGAAAACCGTAGGATCGAAAAAACATGAATTCCGGTCGGCCGGAACAGGAGTTCCAGCGAGATTGCCGGAATAAGTCCGCACAATGGTAACGGGTTCATTATTCGCTTTTCATTTATCGACAATTTTTTATCAATGTTGCGGAACCAAGCGCCTGCCTTGAAAGTATCCTCTGAAATGCTTTAAGTTTCCCAATGCATTTGCCGATATTCATGATGAGTAAAATTTTAAGCGCCCAAGGGCAAACCTTCCGAAAGGTAGGGACGCAAAGCCTCCGGCCTAATTTCGCAAAAAAGCGAACAGGGTAGCGGGGTTGCAAGGTTGATGCGAAACCCGTTTCTTTTGGAAGCGGGTTTTTTTATTATGGAAAGGAGGCGGTTTTATGTTATTGGATTCCTTGAACGGCGTAATACCGCCTCAAGCTATGGAAGTAAAATTGGAGAAAAAAAAGGAGCCGGTGAATACGAAACCCATCGAGCAATCCGGCGCCGGCCGGCATCCGCAATTGGAATTGCAGGAAGAAAATATAGCTAAAGAGGCTAAGACCCGGCAAGTCATTAAGGAAGAAAAGAAATTTCCGGAGACCTACAATGCCAAGGGCAATCTGGTTCAAAAATCAACCGGGCATGCTCAGAAGCAGAAAAACGCGGCCTTACATCTGACCGTGTGAGCGGGAATGGCTCAGACCCCCACCCGTCTGCTGCAGAGCCCTCCTCCGTCATAGTCCCTTCAATTTGCCGATCATAAATTGTTTCACTTGCGACAGGTCTTTCATTTGGGGAAGAATATCTTCCAGTAGAACCTCGGCCCGGGCCGCGTGCATATGTCCGCCGGCGCTGCCCCATTGCCCGAACAATTTTTGGGCCATTTTTCCGGCATCCAAACGAAAACCGGCGTTGCGAAAGATCACAATCAACTTACGGCCGCTGATGCCGGACACAATACACCAGCGCGATTCCGCGATCTTTAAAAAAAATCGGCCAGAATCACAAGGATATCGCCATTCGCGACTTCCCCCATATGGATAAACGTTTTGTCTTTGATAAAGACCAAATTTTCAAGAGCGCTATGAAAGCTGGCCAATGTCTCCCGGGTGATTTCCGAAGATTCGATTTTTTTGACCAGGGGTATATTGGTGAAAGGATAAAGATACTGAAAGGCATTGATGTCGCTTTGAGTCGAAGAGCGCACAAAATCGTCCGTATCCGTCTTGATCCCGTAGAACAAAGCCGTGGCCAATTGCGGGGAAGGCTTGATCCGGGCGGCTTGGAGGTATTCGGTCATAATGGTTGCATTGGCGCCGTAAGATTCGTTAATGTCGACAAATCGGGCGACTGAAGATTTGGACAAAGGGTGGTGATCGATAATGATGTCAAAAGCATATTTTCCGAAAAGTTCATGATGATCGGGCTGGGAATCCACAAGCGCCCACTTGGTGATTTCAGCCCTATTCAACTTGCGAATATGCTGCTGCTCGATTTGCAACAGCCGGATCATGGCCAGGTTATCCGCCCGTTTAATTAGATTGATATGATAGATCAAGGTCTTTTTGACCCGGTGCGAAAAAAGACGTTGTAAAGCCAAAGCACTGGCCATGGCATCGGGATCGGCATTGATTAGGACAGCCACCCGATCTTCAGGGTCGACGCTATTCAGAAGCTTTTTATATTTTTCAGAATATGATATGGATTTCGAAAAAGGATGATTCATCATGCGTTTTCAAACCGATCCTGGGGGTTATTGAATAGGGTCCATGAATATCGCGACTCTTTTCACTATCTTTAACCGAATATCGGAAACCACAAGACTTGAGAAGGTAACTGTAAAATGAAAAAATATATTCTGGCGCCCTTATGTTCCGCTTTCCTGGCGCCCGGCATGGGACAAGTCATCAACCAACATCGTAAAAAAGGCTTGACGCTTATGGGAGCTGTATTTCTGCTCCTGATCGCGGCGACCCTGGAATTTTTCAAAATAATCCAACCGGCCTTGGATCCGCTGAAGTTCGAAGAATCGGGCATACCGGGCGCAATGAATCAAGTGCAGACCGCGGATTTCAGCCGCCTCCGGGTTTTTTTAGTCCTATTCCTGGCTATCCAATTGTATTCCGTGGTCGACGCTCTCATCTATGGAATTAAGTACGAAAAGAAAAACAAATAAAGAACCCTCACCCGCCAAACAATTCTTTTCTGATTTTTTCATGGATTTCCCGGGAAGTTTTTTCATCACCAAAAGCCGTGACCCGAATACGCACTTCCGTTTCCTGGGAATTTTGGTAATGAAGAGTGACCGTGATTGGCCGGGCATCCGCGAGGGTGCCTTCAAATTTACCGGCGGTCTCATCATGCTTTTTGTTTAAAGATTGGGTCGGTATGTTTACAAAAGCCCTTTCAACGGCATCCCAGGTATCGATCAAAGAAGCTTGATAGACCGTGACTATCTGCCCCTCATGGTATTTATATCCGATAACCCCGGCTCCGGCTCCGGCAGCCGCTAAAAAAAGTGGAACGCAATTGGGAAGCATGAGTAAAAAGCAAACCGACAAAAAATAACTCAGCCTTTTCATATTTCACGCTCCCTATTAAAAAAATCAGAGAAAATTTAGGGCTCCGGCATTCAATCCGCAATGCCTGCCTTTTTACTAATTTCAATTTCATAGCCTAAGGCTCAATATCCTGTCAATTAAATATAATCAATTTGACTAAATCGGTTTTATTTGTTATTAATTATGATTTTTATCATGGAGGCATAGGCATGGATTACAAAGAGACCCTGAATTTACCCAAGACCGACTTTCCCATGAAAGCCAATCTTGTCAAAAAAGAACCTGAAATCATTGCCCGCTGGGAAAAGGAAGATCTGTACCGAATCATTCGCCAAGCTTCACAAGGCCGCAAACCCTATATGTTGCATGACGGCCCTCCTTATGCCAACGGTAATATCCATATGGGTACGGCCTTTAATAAGGTATTAAAAGATATTATTGTCAAATCCAGGCAGATGTCCGGATATGACGCTCCTTATGTACCGGGTTGGGACTGCCATGGTTTGCCGATTGAGCATAAAGCGGACCAGGAACTAGGCGCCAAAAAAGCTTCAATGTCCCAAGCTGAGATCCGGCGCTATTGCCGTAAATATGCCGAAAAATACCTTGATATTCAACGTAATGAGTTTAAACGCCTGGGGGTTTTAGGAGAATGGAACCACCCCTATTTGACCATGGATTATCAATACGAGGCCACCATAGTCAGGGAATGCGGCAAATTCGCTTTGAACGGAAATCTCTATAAAAGCAAAAAACCGATTCACTGGTGCATCTCCTGCCAGACCGCTTTGGCTGAAGCTGAAGTGGAATACGGTCAACATACTTCCCCTTCGATTTTCGTTAAATTCCCATTGGTTTCCGATCTCAGCCTGAAAATTTCCGCGCTCAAAGGCAAAAAAGTATTCATTGTCATCTGGACCACAACCCCTTGGACCATTCCCGCCAACCTGGCCATCGCCTTTCACCCGGAACTTGAATATGTGGCGGTTGAGACTCCCAACAATGAAGTCTTAATCCTGGCCAAGGGTCTTTTGGACGTTTGCATGCAGAAATTCAATATCTCTGAGTATAAAGTGGCGGCTGAATTTGAAGGCCCGCTTTTGGAAAACCTCAAAGCCAAACATCCGCTTTATGATAAAGAATCTTTACTCGTGCTGGCCTCTTATGTAACCCTGGAGGCGGGTTCCGGCTGCGTGCATACGGCTCCGGGTCATGGCCGAGAAGACTTTGAAACCGGTCAAAAGTACGGCTTGGAGACTTACTCGCCGGTGGATGACAAAGGTTATTTTACGAATGAGGTCGGTTTTTTTACCGGTCAACAGGTCTTTGCAGCCAATAAAAACATTAACCTCAAACTGCAGGAGATTGGCGCCCTACTCAAGGAAGAGCCTATCCGCCATGACTATCCGCATTGCTGGCGTTGCAAAAAACCGGTCATCTTCCGTTCGACCGAACAATGGTTCATTTCCATGGAAACCAATGACTTGCGCACAAAAGCTTTGCAAGAAATAAAAAAAGTGGCCTGGATACCCAATTGGGGCCAGGAACGTATCTATGGTATGATTGAGAAGCGGCCCGATTGGTGTATTTCCCGCCAGCGCTCCTGGGGCGTGCCTATTGCTCTGTTCTATTGCGCGCAATGCGGCAAGATCATTATTTCCAGGGAAATCATCGATCATGTGGTGGAGCTGGTTGCCAAAGCCGGCGCCGATATCTGGTTCAGTGAACCTGAAGAAAAATTAGTGCCGCCCGGTGCTGCCTGCCCGGATTGCGGTTCGAAAAAATTTACCAAAGAAACCGACATTCTGGATGTTTGGTTCGATTCCGGAGTCAGTTATGCCGCGGTTATGGAACAACGCCAAGGGTTGAGCAGCCCTGCCGATCTCTATCTTGAAGGCAGCGACCAACACCGCG
>RPPU01000378.1 GCA_003819975.1 Desulfobacteraceae bacterium | reverse complement strand
TCTGGATCCGTATTTTTCCCGATAAATCGATCACCAAAAAGCCGGCCGAAACAAGGATGGGAAAAGGAAAAGGCACCCCGGAAGGCTGGGTGGCGGTGATTAAGCCGGGCCGAATTTTATATGAAATGGAAGGCGTGGAGCAAAAAGTGGCCGAAGAAGCATTCCGTTTGGCCGGATACAAATTGCCTTTTCCCACTCGGTTTATTACAAGGAGATTAAAATAATGAAGGCCAAGGAGCTTCGTGATCTTAATCTGGCTGAACTGCAAGGAAAAGAAAAGGATCTGAGCCAGCAGCTGTTTAATCTACGGTTTCAGAAATCTACCGGGCAACTCGGAAATTCAGCCATGATCGGCAAGACCAGAAAAGAAATCGCGAGAATTAAAACAGTCATTCGGGCTATGAAAGCACATTAAGAAGGATGAGGACGGAATGAAAGATCGCGGCATACGGAAAAAAATGATAGGCGTTGTTACTTCCAACACGATGGATAAAACAGCCGTCGTTCAAGTCACAAGGCTGAAAAGACATAAAATGTATAAGAAGACAATCCGAAGCAATACGAAATACATCGTGCACGATGCTAAAAACGATTGTCAAATAGGCGATAAAGTCAGAATCATCGAATCAAGGCCGATCAGCAAACTAAAACGGTGGCGGATCTTGGAGATCATCGATACGAGCGGAAGAGATCTGGTCCAGGATAAGATTGACGATACCACGGAGCATTTAAAATGATTCAAACAGAAACCAGATTAAAAGTAGCCGATAATTCAGGCGCGAAGTCGGTATTATGTATCCGAGTGCTGGGTGGGTCGAAGAGAAGATACGCCAGTATCGGCGATGTGATTATTGTTTCGATCAAGGAAGCTATTCCCAACAGCAAGGTTAAAAAAGGCGACGTGATGAGAGCGGTTATCGTAAGAACCAAGAAAGAGATCGGCCGGTCAGACGGATCGTATATCAAGTTTGACGACAATTCCGCCGTGCTCATCAACACGCAGAATGAACCGGTTGGAACCCGTATTTTCGGCCCGGTTGCGAGAGAACTTCGAGCCAAAAATTTCATGAAGATCATATCCTTAGCGCCGGAAGTGCTTTAATTTATACATATGGGGAGTCGGAAAAGTGCAAAAGAAACAACCCTTGATTAAAAAAAATGATAAAGTCATCATCATCAGCGGTAAAGAAAGAGCCAATCGAAGAATCGGTACGGTGCTTAAAGTAGATTCCGAGAAAAAACGAGTGATTGTTGAAAAAGCGAATGTCGTCAAAAGGCACAGCAAGCCGACCGGGAAGAGTTCCCAGGGCGGAATTATCGAAAAGGAAGCCCCGATTCATATTTCCAATGTTATGGTTATTTGCAATAAATGCGCTAAACCCACGCGAATTGGAAAAAGAACGGCGGATGACGGTTCTAAGGTCAGAATTTGCAAAAAATGCAATGAAAGCCTTGATTAAAGAGAGAGCATAGGTTGATCCATTCTACAGATTTGCAATTTTGAGACGTTAAACGTTTCGAATTAAGAGGAGGATGCGCGTTGTCCCGTTTGTACGAAAGATACAAAAAAGAAATTGTTCCGGCTTTGGTGAAAGAGTTCCAATACAAAAGCATTATGGCGGTTCCAAAACTTGAAAAAGTTGTTTTGAATATGGGATTGGGTGAAGCCATTTTCAACATCAAAATCCTCGATAAAGGGGTTGAAGAACTCACGCTTATTTCCGGTCAAAAGGCAATGATCACCAAAGCGAAAAAATCCATCGCCGGTTTCAAATTGCGCGAAGGCATGCCGATCGGTTGTATGGTGACCTTGCGAAAAAAAATGATGTATGATTTTCTGGACAAACTGTTCAATGTGACTTTTCCCAGGGTACGCGACTTCCGCGGGGTTTCCGATAAGATTTTTGACGGCCGAGGGAATTGCACGGTGGGGTTAAAGGAACAGACCATTTTTCCGGAAATAAATTTCGATAAAGTCGAAAAAGTCAATGGACTTAATATATCCATCATTACGACCGCAAAAACGGATAATGAAGGTCGTTTTTTGTTAAAAGAATTAGGAATGCCTTTTAGAAGTTAATCGGAGGTTATTTTGGCAAAGCTATCTCTCATTGTAAAGGCGAAAAGAAAGCCGAAGTTTTCAAGCAGGCAGTACAATCGATGTCCTATCTGCGGAAGACCCCGCGCTTATATTCGAAAATTCGGTTTGTGTCGGATTTGTTTTAGAAATATGGCTTTAAAGGGTGATATCCCCGGTGTAGTCAAATCCAGCTGGTAATGTTTAAAATTTTGATAAAAGGATTTACGGAGTAAAACATGAGCATGAGCGATCCTATAGCGGACATGTTGACAAGAATCAGAAACGCCATTTTGGTTTCATATGATACGGTCGATATCCCCAATTCGAAAATAAAATTGAACCTTGCTAAAATCCTTAAAAACGAAGGCTTTATAAAAAATTATAAGGTCATTAAGGACAACCGCCAGGGTATTTTAAAAATATTTTTAAAGTATGATGAAAAAGGCGGCTCGCTGATCAGCGGTCTCAAAAGAGTCAGCAAACCCAGTGCCAGAATATATGCCAAAAACGATCAAATTCCACTGATATTAAATGGATACGGCGTTAATATTCTTTCCACCTCAAAAGGGCTTGTTACGGACAAAGAGGCCAAAAAAGTTGGAATCGGCGGAGAAATTATCTGCTCGATTTGGTAAATTATTAACTTTTATCTTTAAACATTGCATGTTGAAGAAAATGGAGGAAAGCAATGTCACGTGTAGGCAAAAAGCCTATTCCCATTCAAAAAGAAGTCCAAGCCGTCATTAAGGACAATGTTTTGAATATCAAAGGGCCCAAAGGAAATCTTGATCTGAAAATCCATCCGAAAGTCGATATTCATGCGGATGGCAATCAAATTTTGATTTCCGTAAAGGAAAATGACAAAGAAGCAAAATCTCTTCACGGACTTTATCGCGCTCTGGTAGCCAATATGGTTAAGGGCGTCACAACCGGATTCGAGAAAACTTTGGAAATCGTCGGTGTCGGATACCGCGCAGAGCTATCCGGCCGCGACGCGATCTTTCATATTGGTTATTCGCATCCGGTCGTGTTTACCTTGCCTGAAGGGATTGATGCCGTCATCGAAAAAACGAAAGTCACCCTAAAAGGAATCGATAAAGAGAAGCTCGGAAGAATCGCGGCCAAAATACGAGGTTTTAAAAAACCGGAACCTTACAAAGGCAAAGGAATCAAGTACTCCGACGAGCACATCCGCCGCAAAGCGGGTAAGACCGGCGCCAAATAAATTTTTGTTGAAATTTATTATTTCATATAGGATTAGATAAATGAACTCTTCCAAAAAAAACGAAGCCCGTGAAAAAAGAAAGAAAAGAATGCGGCGAAAAGTAAAGGGCAGCTCCGAAAGACCGCGTTTGACCGTATTCAAAAGCGACAAACATATTTATGCGCAGATCATTGACGACGCAAGCGCCAAGACCTTGGTGAATGCCTCCAGTCTGGGAAAAGAAATCAAGAATGAGTTTTTGAAAAAGGGCGGGAACAAAGAAGGCGCTTCCATTCTCGGAAAGATCATCGCCAAGAAAGCTTTGGAACAAGGCATCAAAAAAGTCATTTTTGATCGAAATGGGTTTTTATATCACGGGCGGGTAAAAGCCTTGGCTGAAGCGGCGCGAGAGAATGGCCTGGAATTTTAACCGTAACCAGATTGATTTATTTGAGGACATACTATCTATTTAAAAGGGGGATTGTGATTGTTTAGAGATAATGATGAAACTCAATTAATTGAGAAGATTGTTCATATCAATCGTGTCGCCAAAGTCGTAAAAGGCGGACGCCGGTTCAGTTTTAGCGCCATTGTTGTTGTGGGAGACGGGAAAGGCATGGTCGGAAGCGGATTGGGTAAAGCCAATGAAGTACCGGAAGCCATCAGAAAAGGCGTTGAAAAAGCCAAAAAGACCATGAAAGCCGTACCGGTCATCAACGGCACAATCCCTTATGAAATCGTGGGTAAGTGGGGCGCCGGAAGCGTTCTGCTCAAACCGGCCAGTCCCGGAACCGGCGTCATTGCCGGAGGCGCGGTTAGAGCGGTCTTGGAAGCGGTCGGTGTGCAGAATATTTTAACCAAATGTTTGGGTTCCCATAATGCGCATAACCTCGTTAAAGCGACGTTGACCGGGTTGCGCCTGCTCAAAAGTCCCGAAGACATTGCCCGATATCGCGGTAAAACAATCGAGCAACTTAAACAATAAATTCGAATATTTGAAATGGGTTTAATCCATGGCTGATAAAATTAAAGTAACATTGTTAAAAAGCGGCATAGGCAAAGAGGAAAAAATGCGGATGACGTTAAGAGGCTTAGGTTTAACCAGGCTTCATAAAACGGTTATCCTCAATAATACACCTGCCATACGGGGCATGATTAAAAAAGTCGCCTTTATGGTCAAGGTTGAGGGTTGATAGAGGGAACAAGTCATGAAAATTCAAGATCTTTCACCGGCAGACGGTTCAATAAAAAAGAGAAAAAGAGTGGGCAGGGGCCCGGGATCGGGGCACGGTAAGACGGCTTGCCGAGGGCATAAAGGACAAAAAGCTCGTTCGGGCGGCAGTGTGCCACCGGGATTTGAAGGCGGCCAAATGCCCATTCAGAGAAGGCTCCCCAAGCGCGGCTTCACCAATCCGTTCAAAAAACAATATGAATTGGTCCATTTGGAAGATCTCAATGTTTTTGAACCCCATACCAAAATTGATGAAGAATTCCTGACCCGACACGGTTTGATCAAGAATGTGAGAGACGGAATCAAATTACTGGGCCAAGGCGAGATCTCCAAACCTTTGGTTCTGAAAGTCAACAAAGCCAGTAAAAGCGCTATTTTAAAGATTGAAGCCGCCGGCGGGACGATCCATATTATTTAAATCCACAGC
>RPPU01000377.1 GCA_003819975.1 Desulfobacteraceae bacterium | reverse complement strand
TGCTGACCCGCGCTGACTGGCCAAACGACTATTGCGTTTATGAAAGCGCGACCTTTAACCTGGCCCACAACATCAGCCAGATGATCTACCTGCGGCCGCGCAACAAATTCGAGGAATTCGGCCGCTGCTGCCTGGTCGGCGGCGGCACCCATCCCGGCAGCGGCTTGCCCACCATCTACGAATCGGGCCGCATTGCCGCCAACATGATCGCCCGCAAATACGGCGTCGTTTTCGAGAGCGCCAACCGGATGGTTTAATTTTAGGGTGTCGCCTTTTTTTGCCCACAGGAAAAATGTGAGTTATTAACGGCTATAAAATTGCGTTTACATATGATTTCGGTTCTATCGACGCTTTTTGAAAAAGAACTTCTGAAGCTTCATCTCGATAAATATATTTTAGCTTTAACGTTAATAGAATGACGCGATGATTAAAAACGATTCCACGTAAGCCATTGAATTATTAAAACAAACGGGATATATTCCGGATTTGCCGATAACAATCTGCATGTGCCGGGCAACGCAATTTGGAGTATTATCTGGGCATATGTCGCGCTCGTTGGAAAGAATTTTCCCTGCAAAATATCCAATAGGTTGTTTACGAAGCCAATAACATGATATAATGAAGACATGAAAATTTATCTTGATACATGCGGTTTACAGCACCCCCTGGACAACAAGAAGCAAATACGGATTATCCTTGAAGCCGAAGCTGTTTTAGGTGTGATAGGGCTATGTGAAGCGGGTGAAGTTGAATTGCTGTCATCAGAAGTATTGATTTTTGAGCTCAGGCAAAACCCCAAGATGATTCGTCGCGAGTTTGGGCTGAAAGTATTATCCAAAGCAAGTAAGTTCATACGCCTGAATGATCAAATTGAACTACGTGCTAAAGAATTCACCGAAGCGGGGATAAAGCCCTTGGATGCATTGCATCTGGCTTCGGCCGAAATTGGCCATGCCGATTATTTTTGCACATGCGATGACAAGTTATTAAAGAAAGCCGTAAGCATGCAGGACTTAAAAACAAGAGTCGTATCGCCGATTGAATTAATAAAGGAGATCGAACAATGAGCATCGCCGCCAAACCACTATCCGAAATCACTCAAGAAGCCATAATGGTTTTGTCTCAAAATCTCGGCATCGTAAACACGATTCGCTTCATCAATCAATTTATGATTGGACACGGGAATTACATCGAGGAACGCGAAGAATTGTTTGGAAAAAAGACGCTCGAAGAATTAGTCGTCGAAATAAAACAAACAAGGAATGATGTGGAAACGGGAGCATAGACCGGGAACAATGAGTCGCTCAACCGCCGAGGGATCCAATTGCCTTAGGCCTGCCGATTTTGTCGAATTTTTCATATTTAAAACAAAAACTTCACCGTCTGTTTGACCCTCTCCAGTATGTATTTATAAGGCGGATATTTCATGCGAATATTCCGCCAGGCCTTGCGCTCCGGCACCCATCCCGGCAGCGGCTTGCCCACCATATACGAATCGGGCCACATTGCCGCCAACATGATCGCCCGCAAATACGGCGTCGTCTTCGAGAGCGCCAACCGGATGGTTTGAGTTTCTTTAATGCCCGCAAGCGCTATGTTACCGCCGGGAAAATAATCATTTCGAAAATTAACCGGCACCAGGCAGGTGTTCATACTTGCTCTTTTTCGTTTTATTTATAACGACAAGTTCATCGGGGGCGTAAGCGATCCAGTGGAACATCTAATTGGACGCTTATTCTTTGGCACCGGCTTCCAGAAGAACCTTAATTATCTTTTGATGATTATATTCTTTAGCCCAGGATAATGTAGTTCTCCCCGTGTTAGTTTTTGCATTGACATCAGCACCACTATCAAATAACAATCTAACCAATTTAACTGAATCAGGCCATTCCTCTCTCATACTGACAGCCCACATCAGAGGCGTCACGCCTCCTACATTTCGACTATTCACATCGGCGCCATGCTTGATAAGTAGCCTCGCTGTTTCATAAAGACCTTTCTCAGAAGCCACCATAAGTGGTGTCCAACCATAGTTTCCGACGGCATTCACATTTGCTCCCTTTCCAATTAGCATCTTTGCGGCGGCCTCATCTCTCTGATAGAGCGCTTTGAACAATTGATCATCGATTGAATCGGCTCCAGCTAAGAAGACGAATAGAAAAACCAAAACAATCATGGAAAAAAATTTATGTAACATTTTTGCTAATCTCCTTTACTTCTCCATGTCTAATACAAAAGTAACCGATACGGTTTATCGCGTCTGGTTGATCAATTTTTTGTGTTTCTTATTTAAAAAGTATTTGAATTGCCAAAATAATGATATTTACAATAGCAATAACAACATTGAAGATGGCTATCTTATTGTTTTTTTTATTCAATTCCTGAACTTGTTTATGCAATAAAAGCTGGAATTTTCTTTCGTGTTCCTCTTTTGCATCAGGATCGCCAAATCCCGCACCATTTTCATAAACAGATGCAAGCCTCTGAAGCTCAACCTCAATTTGATTTTTTTTCATATTCAACTCCTTTTAAATATAATGTTTATACAGCCTGCATCACAAAAATCGGTTTTCTATATATTACTAAAAACCTCAACTTCAATATCCGCTTGATCGTCAGTTATCTTGGCCCGACCCCAGGGAGCGCTATTCCCCTTCACCGATAAGGGGCAATACTTTATCTACCTTAAAATAAACCAGAAATCTGGATTCCGCCTTGTCTTTCACCTCGGTATGATGATGCTTTCTACGTCGGATTTCATCGATCAAGGGGGAATCTTTTTCCTCCCGGGTTTTTATGAGATAGAGCCTTTTTCCTTCGTATGAATTCTGCTCTTTAAAAAGATATACAGCCGATGGATTGGCCTGCAGATTGGCATGGGTCAATCGGTCAGCCGCAATAAAGGCAACCGTATCTTCCTCCATAAAATGCGGACGGCTATAGATGGCCGCGTTTACTTTCCCGTCTTTATCCGCCGTGGAAAGCACACCCACGCCTCTAGAATTTTCAAAATATACGCTAAGTTTCATTTTTTTCTCCTTTGGTTTTTGTTTTCCAACGTGCCGAAACAAACTATCCGGCGCACCGGGAGTAACGAGGATCTTTGAAACGCCATCCGCATAGCGGATAACATCAGGAAGCCCCCCCAAAGGGGGGCCACCGATATGATCCTCTTGATCAAATTCCGATGTCAATTCGTACGAAGTTTATTCTATTAACGAAGCAATTTTGGAATGCGCGGACATGTCCGCGCTTTAAAAGCGGCGACGCGTCACACGAGGGCTCTTGCCCTGGTCGCCGCACTCCAAAATGTTACATGTTTTTTCCTCCAGGTCATCATTCAGGGCTTTTCCAAAGAAGAGCCCGTATCATTTCTCGCCGGACCGGAAGAACCTATCTGGTCCACCGCCATAGGCAGTGGGTATAGGGAAAACTAAAAATTCACTTTATCGACTACGAGACCCTTAAAAATCGGCCAAATAGGAACGGTTAAATCCTTAAAAGGCGAATTTTTAGAGATCCCATTACGTTATGATTTCAAAGTAGGAGTCCGTGATTCCGTCCAAAAGTTGAACCGCCTTAACCCGGACAACGATTATTTCGACCGAAGGATCGTCAATAAGCGCCTTTAAATCGGGATTGATCTTTAATAAACCGGATTGAATATTCGATTTTTTATTTTCATCAATATTGCCTTGAAAAACTCCCGTGATCGTCAAGGCTTTTGTATGGCTTTGGCTGTCGGTCTGCCGCGTGTCTATCAGAAGGCTGACGGACGGATTTTCCGCCAAGTTGCGGTATTTTTTTGTCTCTCTTTGCGTTAGCATATAGATCTCACGGCCGGCCGCATCCGCAATATATGTCATCAGAGAGCAATGCGGCTTGCCGTCCGATACGGTTGCCAGAACGCAGATGTGGTTTGACTGGATTAAATCGCTGATATCCTTACGCATAAAAACATGCCTCCTGAACGATTTTAGCGAACATCCTCCCGCAGAGTCCTGATCTTTTCCCATAAATCAGTTACTGAGCATGGGAGACGGTTTAAAAAAATGCCCTTTTATGCAACCCAACCTTTGCTTCGCGTAGCGATGACATGTTTTCCCCGCTCAGGTCGAGCGGGGAAAAATTTGATCTTGTCCGCCCTTGGTCCGGCTTCCGTCTGCGGTTAAATACTCTTCCGGCTTCCAAAATGCCAAAATCTAAGAGCTTTTTACCGCAGATATCAGTAATTTCAATCTTCACGAAATTACTTTCGGACAGACCAAGAAGGATGAGATTTTAGTTCTATTCGTCCCGCGACTGCACTCTAAAGATCGACAAAAGATTGTCGATAAGGGATTTGTCGCCTTGTCATCATACGGATCTCCATTCCGGCGCTCTGACCGGAATGACATTTTTTTTGATCCCATGTTTTTCGGGATCAAAAAAAATACTTAGAATAAAACCAGAGAATTCAATTTCCAGATAGCATAGGTAAGCACGGACGCAAAGCCAACCCATGCCAAGTAAGGGATTAACAAAACCCCGGCGATTATTCTAACCCGCCAAAAAGCAATCAGCGTACCTAAAATCAAAACCCAAAGGACAATGATTTCTATAAATGCTATCTCTCCCAAATGCCAAACAAAAAACAACCAGGTCCATAAAGCATTTAACGCCAGTTGAATCATATAGAGACTTAGAGCGATTCGGGCAGTCCGGAACCCTTGCGCTCTCCAAACGAGCCATGCGGCAATACCCATAAGAAGATACAGCATGGTCCACACCGGACCGAATATCCATGCGGGCGGCGCCCATTCAGGGCGAATAAGTTGCTGATAAAAGGCCCCTGCTTTTGAAGACGCCATCGATCCGATTCCGGCTGCAATAAAAGTCATCAGAAGCCACCCAATAAGTCCCAACACTTGTTTTGATTTCGTCATGTATTTCATTGTTCCTTTAGTTGC
>RPPU01000376.1 GCA_003819975.1 Desulfobacteraceae bacterium | reverse complement strand
TCTTGCCTCCGGTCATTTGCCTGGGCAAATTACTTTTCTCTTTTTCATAATGATTAATCACCAGCGGCCTTTTTTCCGCAATGACTTTTGAACTTAACCCGTTACCGATAGGAACCCGTTGATTCTCTGATTTTTGGCCTTCATCCATCAAAATTTTGAATTCCAACTCATCGGCTGTTGCATCATAAAAAGCGATAAAAAAGGTATCGGGCTTGAATATGCTATCGATCTCTTCATAGATATTGTTGAACATTTGATCGATGTTTTGCGCGGAGGCCGCCAACATACCGATGCGGTTCAATACGGCCAAACGTCCCGCGCGTCGATTGGCGTCTTCAAAAAGACGCGCTTTGGCAATGCTGCCAGAAATCTGGTCCGCTATGGTAAAAAATAACTGAATGTCTTCTTCATTCCAGACATTGCTTCTTTGAGATTGAATATTGACGAGCCCGATGATCTGATCCTCAAATTTCAGAGGCACCCCAATCCAAGATTGTGACGGGATGAAATCTCCAAACAGGATTTGTTTCGGCAAATGATCTTGTTCCTGGTCATAATGATGGATGATCAACGGCTTTTTTTCCAGAATGACTTTCGAACTTAGCCCGTTTCCAAGGGGATATCGTGCAACCGGTAATCGTTTTTCATTCTCAATCAAAAATCGGGTTTCCAATTCATCGGTTTTACGGTCTAAAAAAGCGATAAAGAAAGTACCCGGTTTAAAAATCGGATGTATTTCTTCATAAATCGCCTCCATCAGTTTATCCAGGTTATCGACCGTCTCGCCCGCCTTTCCAATTCGATTAATGACCGTTAACCGTTCCGCACGCGCACGAGCTTCTTCAAAAAGACGAGCTTTTTCAATCGAGCCGGTGATCTGATCGGTTATGGTAAAAAACAATTGGATGTCTTCGTCATTCCAGGCATAAGCTGCGTAAGATTGGATGCTCACCACGCCCATAATTTGATTTTCAAGCATCAAGGGAACACCGACCCAGGAGATGGCGGGTTTCTGGTCGCCGAAAACGATTTGTCGCGGTAGCAATTCATTCTCTTTTTCATAGTTCTTGATAATAAGCGTTTTACGTTCCCGGATCACTTTGGCGCAAAATCCGTCACCGAGTAGACGACGCATGACCGGAAGTTTGCCGTTGGTTGTATTGATATGGAACCGGAATTCCAATTCATCCGTTTTCTGATCGAAAAAAGCGATAAAAAACGCATTCGGTTTAAAAGTCGCTTCAATTTCTTCATAAATCGCCGTCATCAATTGATCCAGGTTATCGGCGGTCGCCGCTGCTTTTCCGATCCGGTTGATGACCGTCAAACGTTCCGCGCGTGCACTAGCTTCTTCAAAAAGACGCATTTTCTCGATTGTGCCCGCGATTTGGTCGGCGATGGTAAAAAAAAGCTGAATATCTTCTTCATTCCATACATTCGCTCGATAGGACTGAATATTAACCAATCCGATGATCTGATTGCCGTATTTCAACGGTACGCCGATCCAGGATAGGGCCGGTTTATTTCCGTTGAATCGAAGCCCTTGCGGAACATGATCGCGTTCATGCTCGTAATCCCGAATAACTAAAGGTTTTTGATCCCGGATCACTTTGGCGCTGAAACCGTTTCCCAGCGGAACCCGCTTTTTATCCAATTCTCTTTTATTTCCGTCCATTAGAAACACGAATTCCAGTTCGTTGCTTCTTTGATCGAAAAAAGAAATGAAGAAGGAATCCGGTTTGAATATACCGTTTATTTCCAAATAAATGGCTTCCAACAATTGATCCAGGTTGCCGGCGGTCGCCGACAACCTCCCGATGCGGTTTACGACCGCCAATCGCTCCGCATGTTTGCGGGCCTCTTCAAAAAGACGGGCTTTTTCAAGCATACCGGCAAGCTGATCGGCAATGGTGAAAAAAAATTGAATATCCTCGTCATTCCATGTTTGAGATTGATAGGATTGTATATTCACCAGCCCGATAACCTGATCGCGGTATATCAGGGGTACCCCGATCCAGGAGAGCGCGTGTTTTTGATTGCCGAATAAAAGACCTGGAGGCAGGTTTTCTTTTTCACGCTCATAATCACGAATGACCAATGGCTTCCGGTCGAGAATGACCTTGGAGCTGAAACCGCGTCTCAGCGGAACTCTGAGGCTCGGTTGCCGTTGGTTCTCTTCTATCAGCAACCGGAATTCCAATTCATTGTTTTTTTGATCGAAGAAGGCGATAAAAAAAGCGTCCGGCTTGAAAATTCCGTTTATCTCCTCATAAATAGCTTGCAGCAACTGATCCAAAGTATCGACAGTCGCCGACATCCGGCCGATCCGGTTGATGCCTGTCAAACGCTCCGCGCGCTTACGGGCCTTTTCCTCCGCGCGTTTACGATCTATGGCAATGGCGATTTGATCGCCGACCGAGCCCATGACTCCAATTTCTTTTTCGGTGAAATGGAAAGGGTCGGTATAACTCTGGGTACCCATGATGCCGATCGTTTCGTTTCTGGTTTTTAAGGGAAACCCCAGCCAGATCTCGGGAATCGTGCCCACCGGCGTTTTACCGTTCTCCTGGAGTGTTTTAAAAATTTTCTCTTTATTCAAACGCAGAGCCTTACCGGTTTCAATCACTTGCATGCTTAAGGAATATTTATCTTCGCTTTGAACTTGAATCGATGTTTGGCCTATTTGCGGAAAATCGAATTCATCGGCCAGATACGGATAATCGATAACCCCTTTTTGTTTATCGTAAAATCCGATAAAAAAATTGGGCAGGTCGATCACTTGTTTTAAAGTCTGATGAATGGATCGGTAGAGATCTTTCAGATCATGAGTCAGATTGACGGCACTGGCGATATTGAATAGGGTTCGCTTTATCGCTTCGTCCCTGCTTTGGGTTTCTTCCATTTTTTTGTATTCAAGCGCCGCCGCGATCGGTTCGGCCAAAGCTTCAAGCAGTTCCTTTTGCGCACGGTCATATTGCTCGGGATTAGTATAGCTTTGCACGACCAATACGCCTTGAACCTTATCTTCTATTTTTAACGGAACACCCAACCAAACCTCCGCCGGCGTTCCGACGATTTTCTTGTCGGCACTTCGGGCTTTTTGCAAATCATCTTCTTTATGGATTAATATAGACTGGCCCCTTTTAATGACTTCAGCCGTAAGTCTGCTTGATTCACTGACTTGCTCTATATAATAATTTTCATACTTTTTAATAGGTTCGGTCTGGTCAATACGGTAGAGAAGTGTCAAAGAATCCTTTTCACGATTGTAAAGGCAAATATAAAAATTGGCGACATCGATGATTCGGCTCAACGAGTTTCTGATTGAGGCGCTCAACTCTTTTAAATCAGCGGAATGGATCGCGGATCCCCAGATTTCAAAAATAATTTCGCTGAGCGTATCGGGTTGCGAAGGGGTCATTGCTTTTTCATTTTCTCCATTTCAAAACAATCGCGTTTTTTAGACCTGGCGTCATTTGCCGAGGATTCATCCAAAGTCTCCCGTATAATTTGCGCCAGGGCTTTTTTGGCAATGGGCTTCATAATGAATTTACGAATGCCGGCCGCTTGAGCCTGTTCTTCATTGACGATTTCGCTGTATCCCGTGCAAAGAATGATGGGAATGTCCGCGCGGATCTTCAACAACTCCTTGGAAAGCTCGACCCCGGTGATTTTCGGCATGGTCTGATCCGTGATCACCAGATCGTAATCATCCGGATTCTTTCGAAAGGCTTCCAAAGCTTCTACGCTGTCTTTTTGTACAATCGGTGTATAACCTAAGCGTTCCAGCATTTGTTTCACCATTCGAATAACCTGATCTTCATCGTCTATAAAAAAAACCCGTTCTCCCTGTCCTGCTCTTGTTTTTTTCTCTTGGATCTCGGTTTCAATGATTTTTTCGTGCACACAAGGCAAATAAACCTTAAAAACACTCCCTTGCCCCGGTTTACTGTTAACCGTGATCTCGCCTCCATAATTTTTAACAATGCCATGAACCATGGCGAGTCCCATGCCGGTGCCTTCTCCGGGCGGTTTGGTGGTAAAATAAGGATCAAAGATGCGCTCGATGATCCCGGGATCCATACCGTTCCCAGTGTCGCAAACAGTAAGGCAGAGATATAAACCCGGTTCGCCCTGAAAGCTTTTTTCAATTTTCTCGGGATCCAGTTGAACCTCCGCCAACGAAATTTCCAAAACACCGCCTTGTTGGCGCATAGCATAATAGGCATTGGTGCATAGATTCATGATGATTTGATGGATCTGGCTGGGGTCGGCCAGGATTGGACCGCAATGCTCATCGATATTTTGAATCATGGAAATATTGGAGGGGATGACGGCCCGGATCAGTTTAAGCGCTTCTTTAAGCAACGATTGAATCTCAAGCGATCGTGGTTTGATCTCTTGTTGCCGGCTGAATGTTAAAATCTGATTAACGAGGTCTCTGGCCCGTTCGGCGGCAACAAGAATTTCATTCAAATTTTTATTGATTTCGCTTCCTTCGGGTGCCATATCCATACCCATTTCGGCATATCCGATAATAGGATAAAGCACATTATTAAAATCATGGGCTATCCCGCCGGCCAAAGTGCCGATGGCTTCCATTTTTTGGGCCTGGCGGAGCCTGATTTCCAAATCTTTTTTCGCTTCTTCAGCTTTTTTGCGTTCGTTCAATTCCTGCTGCACGGATTCATAAAGCCTGGCTTTCGCAATCACCGCACTAATCTGATCGACGATAGTGAAAAATAATTGCAGGTCTTCTTCATTCCAGGCGTAAGGTCGAAAAGACTGTATATTGATAATGCCGATGACTTGCTCATCTTTCATTAAAGGGACGCCGATCCAGGAAAGCGCCGGCCGGGGATCGTCGAATATTAAGGGGGTCGGCAAAGAATCCTGTTCTTTCTTAAAGTTTAAAACCACCAGCGGCTTTTTCTCGCTGATCACTTTATAACTGT
>RPPU01000375.1 GCA_003819975.1 Desulfobacteraceae bacterium | reverse complement strand
TTCTCCGAACCGTGACGGTTTTACCGGATTTTTTTCTTTCATATCGTTGTAATTAAATTGCTTCAATACGTAAAAATGTCGATCAAAATGCCTGCCCGATACTGAGATGAATCCGCCATCGGTCGGCGTTCTGTTCGCTTTCCGGCGGGTTCAGCTTGTAGCCGAAATCCAGCCGTAGGGGGCCGACAATCGTGTTATAGCGGATGCCGCCGCCGCAAGTGTAAAGTATTTCATCGGTATCGTATCGAAAATAGTCTTGATCCAAAAGTCCCATGTCTCCGAAAATGACGCCGGTCAGTTTTCGGTAGACCGGAAAACGCAGTTCCAGATTTCCATTAAGGGAGGACAGTCCGCCCAGCGGGTTGTCGTTTGCATCAAGGGGCGGGATTTTCTGGAAATCATATCCGCGAACCGTGTTGCTGCCGCCCAGGAACAGCCGTTTAAATATCGGGATGGAGGCCGGATCGTCGCTCCGGATGGTTTCAAAACGAACCCGGCCGGCGATGGTGATACTCTCAGACACCGGCTGATATCGTTTTAATTCCAGAGCCGGCCGCACAAAACAAATTTCAGAACCGAACAAATCGGAGGCCCATTCGGCCGAAACCGAGGCAACACTCCCTTTCTGGGGGTCAAGGACGTTATCGGTGCTGTTGTAAACCAGTCCGGTTTGCAGGGATGAGATAACATAGGTGTTTTGTCGTGAAAGCCTCTCCAATTCTTCGGGGTCCTTAATTTTGATGTCTTCAAGATTGTTGACTTCCAGATTGTAGCCGACTGCCCCGGTCCATTTTTTCGTAAAATTTCTTTCAATACCGGCATTACCGAATATTTTTCGGTTGGTATAGGATTCGGCTTTTTCACGTTCAAAACCGGTTTTGGCTTGCAGAGTATTGTCGGCATCCCAAAAATAAGGCTGGATGTGGTCAGCCTGTATATTCTCAATTAGATCAGAACGCTTGGCGCTTATCGACGTTTTTCCGGCCCATCCCCACAGGTTCCGGTAGGTCCAGGCGCCTTTGAGTCGAAGGCCATCCTCGTTTCCAAAACCCACGCCGAATTTTAGATTTTGACTTTTTTTTGGTTCAAGCTGAACCGTCATCGGGACGGATGAGTTGTCCGCTTCGGGCGCCTCCGGCTTGATCAGGGCCAGCCGGAACATGTCCAGATTAAAAAGGTTTTGCCGGCTTTGGTCAACCTTGTCGGCAACGTAAAGCTCTCCTTCGTTAAAACTGATCGCCCGGACGATGACGACGTCTTTTACTCCGGTATCGTTCGGTAAGATGGTAAGGGGGCCAAACGTATACTGCTTTTGGGGGTCCAGATTAAAAAAAATCCGCGCGGAGTTGGTCTGTGTATTGACCGTTGCCTTGCCGGATAAATTCGCAAAGGGATACCCGCTGTTGCCGCAGGCTTTCAGAATGACTTTTTTGGCATCATGATACGACTCTGTTTTAAAAATCCGGCCGTTTTGAAGGGGCAGCATATTCAGCAGGTCTCTTACCGCCGGTTTTTCTATTTTCGGCAAGATGGTTATTTCAACGGCTTCCACGATAACCGGGGGCCCCTCGGTAATAGTGAAGATTATATTGGTTGATGCCGGCACATCTTCTTGAGGCTGCGGCGGAGCCGGGGCTTTCCTGTTTCCAGCCGCTTCGATTTGATACTCTACCGCGGTGTGATAATACCCCTGGTCCCGGTAAAACTGTTTTATCCGCAACACATCTTCCTGCAGATCGTCGGCCGTGAAGACGGGTCGATCCAGCCAGAATTTCCATTCGGGAGACGCTTGAATGGCCAGGGTCTTGACTAGGTCGTTTTTCGAGACGGAATTAATCCCGACAAACCGAAGCTTGTTCAGGCTGAAGCGGTTATTCGGCTCCATCCCGCCCGCGGAAATGTTAAGACCTATCAGTATCAGGAGGCATAGAATGATGGGTCGCTTCATAGGGACAATCATAATCGATACTGACTGAATTTAATATATTTTTTTACCGATGAATTATTCTTTCTTTCCGTAAAATCGGCCGGGTCCGGATGCTTGTCCCCAAGCGCGGGAACAAGGGCCAGGCCGTCGCGGTAAAATTTCAGGCGTTGCAGCGATTCCGCGATGGTTGGTTTGTTTTTCAGGTTTGTTTTAGGTTGGGTTGTTCATTTAGGGTCCAATGTTTAGGGGAGTGAGGTTTTTTTGTCAATATCAATTCTGTATTCTCTGGAAGAAATACCGGGCCGGGAAAACGGTAGCGGTGTAAATGTTTTATTGATCCTGAAAAATCCAGGATCAAAAAAACATGAATTCCAGCGGGCCGGAACAGAAGTTCCAGCGAGCCGGAACAGGAGTTCCAGCGGGCCGGAACAGGAGTTCCAGCGAGCCGGAACAGGAGTTCCAGCGAGCCGGAACAGGAGTTCCAGCGAGATCGCCGGAATAAGCCCGTATGAGGCCAAGGCAATTCACTATTCGCTTTTTACTAATCGACAACATTTTGTCGATATGGTTAAGTGCCAAAACGCGACATAAGCCGGCAAGAGATTGGAAGCAGATTATTTTGTGAAAGATTATAACTTAGGTTGGCTGATACACCGCCCGCTCACCCATTGACAAGCATATCTTGAGCTGGTCGATGGACTCAGGGTGAACAGGTGTATTCAGCGGGTTTTTTGAGTGTCTGAATTATTGTTTTTTTGCAAAAAAAATGTTAATATAACAGGTATTTATTGTTTATGCGCAACCCCTAACATTTTTATTCAGGATTCTTGATGACCCTTCCTGTTTTTCACGCTTTGCCCATTCCTGAAGTTGCTGATCGCCTGCAAACCAACCTTACCACCGGCCTTACCTCCAGCCAGGCTGCGCAACATATCCGGGATCAAGGCTACAATGAACTCACGGAAAAGCCCAAACCCGGTTTTCTCAAACTTCTTCTGGCCCAATTTAACAATTTTCTGGTGATCATTTTGATCCTGGCTGCGTTGGTCTCTTTGTTGTTGGGCGAGACCATCGAGGCCGGCGCCATTTTCGTAATCGTTTTGATCAATGCCGTGGTCGGCGTGATCCAGGAGTCCAAAGCCGAACAAGCCCTGGATGCGCTCAAGAAAATGGCGGCGCCTCTGGCCCAGGTGATCCGTGACGGCCAACAAAAGACCATCCCGGCGCTGGAATTGGTTCCGGGCGACCTGGTCCTGATCGAAGCGGGCAATTATGTGCCGGCGGACCTGCGCCTGATCGAGAGCCATAATCTCAAAGTGGAGGAAGCCTCCCTGACCGGCGAATCCATGCCGGTTGAAAAAGAGGCCCAAATCGTTTTGGATGCGGAACTCTCCCTGGGCGACCGCCGCAACTCCGCATTTATGAGCACCATGATCACCTATGGCCGGGCTAAAGGCCTGGTTACGGCTACCGGCATGCAGACCCAGATTGGATTGATCGCCGAAATGATCCAATCTTATGAAGTCGAAGAGACCCCCCTGCAACACAAACTCGATCAACTCGCCAAAGTGTTCGGCATGATCTGTTTGGCGGTCTGCGGCATTATTTTCATTTACGGATTGGTGCGCGACACGCAATTGGCCTTGATCGTCAAAGAAGGTTTGGCTGCTTATTTTACCCATGAAAAAAGCCAGATTCTGGAGCTCTTCATGATCGCGGTGAGCCTGGCTATTGCCGCGGTGCCGGAAGGACTGCCTGCCGTGGTCACGATTTGCCTAGCGCTCGGCATGCAGAAAATGATCAAACGCCATGCCCTGATCCGCAAGCTCCCGGCCGTTGAGACGCTCGGCTGTACCACGGTCATTTGTTCCGATAAAACCGGAACCCTAACCCAGAACGAAATGACCATTGTGCGGGTCTGGGCCAATCATAAAGATATCGAAGTCAGCGGCCAAGGCTATCACCCTTTGGGCGATTTCCGGATCAATAACGAACCGATCGATCCTCAGGCTGACCCGGATTTGTCTTTTATGCTTCTGGCCGGGTTGCTCTGCAATGACGCCAAACTGAACCGACTGAATGATGCTCAGAAAGAGATTGACTGGCACATGATCGGCGACCCGACCGAAGGCGCCATGGTCGTTCTGGCCGGCAAAGCCGGATTATGGCGTGATTCGGCTGAACAAGCTTTTCCCAGAATCATGGAATTGCCTTTTGACTCCGAACGCAAACGTATGACCACGATCCATGCAAATCAAAAGGATCAAAAACTGTTGAGGAGTCCTTTACTTTCAGCTCCGTTCATGGCTTTGGTCAAAGGCGCCGCGGATTTGATTCTGGATCATTGCACCCACTTTCAGGAACAGGGTCAGGCGATGGCCTTGACCCCCGCAAAGAAGCTGGAAATACTTGGTCATAACACGGCCATGGCCCATCAGGCTTTACGGGTGCTCGGTATTGCTTATAAACCGCTTCATGCCAAACCGGTTGCTCCGGATCACACGGTCATTGAACAAGGGTTAACCTTTATCGGCTTGTTCGGCATGATCGATCCGGCTCGTCCGGAAGCCAAGATTGCGATTAAAGCAGCCCAGACCGCCGGGATCAAGTGTGTCATGGTGACCGGCGATTATAAAGATACGGCCGTGGCTATTGCCAAAGAGATCGGGCTGCTTTCCGCCCAGGGCCGGGTATTCAGCGGGGCGGAACTGGAGAAAATGAGCGATACGGAACTGGCCGAGGTCATTGACCGAACCGATGCTTTTTGCCGGGTGTCGCCCCAGCATAAGACCCGCATTGTGGAAGCATTTAAGGCCCGGGGTCATGTGGTGGCCATGACCGGCGACGGGGTCAATGATGCGCCGGCTTTGAAAAGAGCCAATATCGGCATTGCCATGGGCATTACCGGCACGGATGTGTCCAAGCAAACCGCCGATATGGTGCTGACCGACGACAATTTCGCCAGTATTGTTTCGGCCATTGAAGAGGGGCGCATTATCTACGCCAATATCCGTAAGTTCGTTTTTTTTC
>RPPU01000374.1 GCA_003819975.1 Desulfobacteraceae bacterium | reverse complement strand
TCCGACCGCTTACGGGTTAAAATCATCGGAAAAAATCAGCCAGGGATTGGCCCGGCGCGGTCTGGGCGTGGTCAGCGGCATGGCCAATGGCATCGACGCAGCCGCGCATGCCGGTTGCATCAACGGTCTCGGCTTCACGATCGCGGTCCTGGGAACCGGCATTGATGTGATCTATCCGCCTGCCAATAAAAAGCTTTATGAACTGATCGCCCGCAAAGGAGCCGTTATCTCCGAATTTCCCTTGAAATCGCCGCCCGAACCCCGAAATTTCCCCATCCGCAACCGGATCATCAACGGTCTGAGCCGGGCGACCGTGGTGGTGGAAGCCACTTTGAACAGCGGATCCCTTATCACTGCTTCTTTGGCCCTGGAACACGGTCGGGACGTATTTGCGGTGCCCGGGAGCATTGAATCGTTTAAGAGCAAAGGATGTCATTTCCTGATCAAACAAGGCGCCCGCCTGGTCGAAAATTCCGACGATATTCTGGATGAGTTGGGGTTCAATTACAAATACACTCCGAAAACCGACACCTTTGAACAAGGCCCCTTACCGCCTCTGCCGGAAAAAGAAAAAAAGGTTTTTGAGATCATCGGCGATTATCCGATTCATATCGACGACATTGCCCGCCAGGGCGCTTTGGAACCGGCCCAAGCCGCAAGTATCTTGCTGGAAATGGAATTAAAAGGTATTGTGCGGCAATTACCCGGAAAAATGTTCGTGCGTTAAACCTTCTATACTCACAGAAAGTATTGATTCAGATAAAAATGGCAAAAAAGAAACAAACAGCAGCAACAAAAAAGACAAGCTCAGGCAAGGCAAAACAATTGGTCATCGTTGAATCTCCGGCCAAAGCCCGTACGATTAACAAATACTTAGGGTCCGAATATGTTGTGATGGCTTCGGTCGGCCATGTCCGCGACCTGCCCGCGCGTAATCCAAAAGGGGTGAAAACCCCCGTGCCCGGCGTGGACCTTGAAAATAATTTTCAACCCACTTATCAAATCATTAAAGGCAAAGATGCAACGGTCACGGAATTGAAAAAAGCAGCTCAAAAAGCCGATGGTATCTGGCTGGCCACAGACCTTGACCGTGAAGGCGAGGCCATTGCCTGGCATCTGAGTGAAGCTTTGGCCATTGAACCGGAAAATATCAGACGGGTCGTGTTCAATGCCATTACCAAAGATGAAATCGGCAAAGCCTTTCAACATCCCCGCCCTATTGACATGAACAAAGTCAATGCCCAGCAAGCTCGCCGCATCCTGGACCGGATCGTGGGTTACCAGGTATCGCCGTTGTTATGGCGAAAAGTCGCCGGTGGTTTGAGCGCCGGACGGGTTCAATCCGTGGCCGTGCGTTTGGTTGTGGAACGCGAGCGGGAAATAGAAGCATTTATACCCCAGGAATACTGGAAAGCGACCGGTTATTTTACCATTGAACTCTCCCGAGCCAAAACTTTGGCCCAACAATGGCCTGAATGGCTTAAATCGGCCGTTCCCAAAACCGAAGGCAAAAAAAACAACGGACGGACCGTGAATGAAAAAAATGCCTGGCTGGCAGAGCACCAAAGTCTGGCAGCCGAATTAATAGAGGTTCATGGTTTCAAGTTCGAACCTAAAAATTCTGAAGAAATACTAAAAGCCCTTGCGGAAATCGGTTTTAGCGTCGATGAACGCCTGGATTCCACCCAGACTAAAGAAACCGGAAAAATTCTGCGGATCATTCAGATCAAAGGCCGACTTGAAAAAGAAAGCAAATGGAAAGTCAAATCCATTGAGACCAAACGAACCAAGAGCCGGCCGTCTGCTCCCTTTATCACCAGCACCCTCCAGCAAACCGCCGCCAACCAATTGGATTTCACGGCCCAGACCACTATGCGCGTGGCGCAAACACTTTACGAAGGCCTGCCCCTAGGCGATCTGGGGTCCATCGGCTTAATCACCTATATGCGTACCGATTCGACTCATGTTTCTCCTGAAGCCATTCAAGCCGTCCGGGAATATATTCATAACGAATTCGGCAAAGATTATTTGCCGGCCAAGCCGAATTTTTATGCTTCCTCCAATAAAGACGCCCAGGAAGCCCATGAAGCCATCCGTCCGACCGATATCAGCCTGACGCCTAAAAAAGTGCATGCTTTTCTAAATGCCCAGCAATACAAACTCTACAAATTGATTTGGGAAAGGTTCACGGCTTGTCAGATGACCGAAGCCTCATGGGATTTGACCACGGTGCTGATCAATGGTGAAACTCTGGCCGAAGATTTTGTTTTTAAAACCACCGGCCGAACCCTGGTCTTTGACGGTTTTTACAAGGTAACCGGAGTCCCCAATAACGGCGAAGAGGCGGTGTTGCCGAGTTTAGCCGCAAAACAACCCCTGGCTTTGTTCCATCTGGATCCGGTCCAAAATTACACCCAGCCTCCGCCCCGTTACAATGAAGCCTCGTTGGTCAAAAAGTTGGAAGCAGAAGGCATCGGTCGGCCCAGCACTTATGCCTCCATTATCCAGGTTATTCAAAACCGCCGCTACGTTGAAAAAATCACGAACCGCTTTTATGCTTCCGACCTTGGAAAGGTGGTCACCGATAAACTGATTGATGGATTTTCCGAAATCATGGAAGTCGGTTATACCCGCGACATGGAACAGCAGTTGGATAATATTGAGGAAAAAGATGCGGATTGGGTGCAAATGCTCAAACGCTTCTATAAGCCTTTCAAAAAAGCTCTTGAACGGGCGTATGCGGACATGGATCACGCCAAATCCGAGACCCAGGAAGCGCCTTATACCTGCCCTGAATGCGATAGTCCCATGGTCTATCGTTTCGGCCGTAACGGCCGGTTTCTGAGTTGCTCCAAATACCCGGAATGCAAATACGCGGCGCCCATTGACCGCAACGGCGTCATGGCCGCACCGGAAGTGACCGACATTGCCTGTCCCAAATGCGGAGAACCCATGATTCGTCGGCGCGGTCGTTTCGGACCGTTTTTGAGCTGTCAAAAATACCCGGCTTGCGCCGGCATTATGAACTTCGATAAAAAAGGCAATATTGTTCCGCCCCAGGTACCGCCGCTCAAGACCGATCTGGCCTGCCCCAAATGCCAGACCGCGCTGAACCTCCGGCGCGGCGCCAAAGGCCCCTGGCTAAGCTGCTCCAAGTTCCCCAAATGCCGCGGCCGCATGGCTTGGAGCACGTTGGATGAAAAAGTGAAAGCTAAATGGGACAAGGAGCTTAAAGAACATGAAAAAGCCAATCCCAAAGTCATTATTCGCAAACTGGACGGAACCGTCATCAATGAGCAGTCCCAGCAAGGTTCGACTCAATTGGAAGAAAAAAATGAAGAGTAAAACGGATATACACTTCTATTTTAGCATTCGGGAAATCCGGCATTTTCAATCTCCCTTTTAGCGGTTTTAAACTTTAAACCGAAGGAAATCGTCTTGTCTGGCAACGCCTGGTTCGTTTAGAGTAGGCATGCCATGCGTTAGGAAATTCGCCAATTCTATTTAAAGTGTTTAAAACTTCGATTAGAAATCTATCTCCAAGTCCTACAGATTCATGATTATAATATTGGATAGCTTCATCCAATTCAATTTGGGCGATCTCCAAGAAATGAATCTGCATTTTTAATCATTACCTATATTTTTGTAACATTTTTTCTAGAGATATTGCTTTGATTTTCCCTTGATCATAAGCATCAATTCTTTCCTCAGCCTCTTTGATCCATAATTTATCGATTTCTTGGTCGGGTTTATCCAGGCTGGAAAGTAATTTATCAATCAATTCCGCTTTTAGGGTTGGTTTTAGTGATAATGCCTCTTTAATAATATGATTTATATTTTCCATTTATCGTTTCACCCCCTTTTTGATCTTTTTAACTTGATCTCATTATATATAATATCAAAAGAATTAAATAAATTCATCAGCATAATGGCTTATTATATTTTGATCTGTTTCACCAAAGTTGATCCTTTTTATCTCTCATATTTCCAAACATTTCTGAAGCCGTTGTAAGCCCTCTTGAATTTGTTCCGATTCATAAAAAGCAAAACTCAAGCGCATATAGTCCTGCGATCCGCCCACGCTTGAAAAACGTGACCCGGACCGAAAACCGACTTTGAAAGCCTTGGCCTTTTCCTGCAGGGCCAAGGCATTGAGTCCGCTTGGCAAACGCACCCAGAAAAAAAAGCCTCCTTGGGGAGTTGTGTAGACGCTGTTCGGAAGATATTGCCGCAAATCAGAATCCATCACAGATAAACGAGATTCATAAATGGAAATAAGTTTAGCGATATTCCGATCCAAATCGCCGCTTTCAATAATGAAACGCACAATGGCCGACGTAAAAGGGTTCATGCCGCCCCCGCTGTCGAGCAGGCCGCATCCGGTCAGGCGTTTGATTTTTTCCGCATCGGTCTGGATCCAGCCCAGGCGCAAACCGGGCGCCAGGATCTTGGAAAATGATCCGATGGAAATCACATTCCCGGTATCGCAATAAGCGGCCAGCGGTTTGGGCGGCTTGGGTCCATAATTCAAAAAATGATAGACTTCATCGGCCACAATCAAAAAATCATGACTCCGGCTCCATTGAACCAATTGATCGCGCCGCTCAAGGGTTAAAGTCTGCCCGGTCGGATTCTGAAAAGTTGGAATCAGATAAAGTAGTTTCGGTTTGCATTCGGCCAATTTTTTCTTTAAATCATCCAGGACCAGGCCGTCCCGGTCGGTCTGAACCGGAACGATTTTGAGATCATGGTCCCTGAAAATCCTTAAAGCCAGAAAATAAGTCGGTTCTTCCACGAGGATCGTATCGCCCGGCCGGGTGAAAAGAGTGCAGACCAGGTCCAAGCCTCCGGAAACACCGGAGGTCACGAACAGCTTATCCGCATGCACCGGGAAGCCGTAACCCTTGCTCAGAAACCCGGCCAAGGCCGCCCGGAAATACCCGTCGCCTTGCTCGGCTCCATATTGCAAAAAAGAACG
>RPPU01000373.1 GCA_003819975.1 Desulfobacteraceae bacterium | reverse complement strand
GGATATCAAAATAACCGGTCCCTTTCAACAGGCCAAATTTCTAAGCGGCGGCAATCAGCAAAAGGTGGTGGTCGGCAAATGGCTGGTTTCCAACCCGCGGGTCTTGATCATGGATGAGCCGACTCGCGGCATTGACGTGGGATCCAAAGCCGAGATTTACAACATCATGCGGGGATTGGCCAACTCCGGCACCTGTATCATTTTTATCTCATCCGAGGTGCCGGAAATTGTCGCGGTCAGCGACCGGATTCTGTTGATGAAAAAAGGGCGGATTTTCGCCGAATATAGCCGCGGCGTTACGCAACAGGAAATTATTCAAAAGCTTTTGGAGGGTAATCATTCATGACATTCGGGAATGAAGCACAGGGCGGTTTTTGGGAAAAATACAAAAGTTTTTCATTGAAAAAATACGGCATCATGATTTTGTTTGCCATCGGCATTTTTATTCTCTCCCTATTGTCCGACAGCTTTTTCACGGCCGTGAATTTATTGAATATTCTGAGGCAGAGCGCGGTGGTGGGGTTGATTGCCATCGGGTCGACCTTTGTGATCATCGGCGGCGGCTTCGACATCTGCGTGGGTTCTTTGTTGGCACTATCGGCAGCCATGGCCTTGGGCTTGCAGGAGTATATGCCCTGGTATTATGCGATTGTTATCGTACTCGTGATGGGCGCGGCCGCCGGTTTTGTGAACGGGTTTTTAACGGCCAAGATAAAAATCGTCGCCATCATTACTACTCTGGGCACCATGACCATTTTGAGGGGTTTGACCTATCTGTATACGGGGGGTTCCCCTAAAGTCGGAATTTGGGAAGATTTCAACTTTATCGGCTCCGGATATATCGGGCCCATTCCTTTTCCGATCATCATTCTTTTAATCATGGTGATTTTCTGGCAATTTATCCTGAGCAAGACCAAGCTGGGTCGTTATGCTTGCGCCGTGGGCGGCAACAAAGAGGCGGCGCGGCTCTCCGGCGTGCCGGTCGATTTTTACCATATCATGACTTTCGTGATCGGCGGAGTCATGGCGGCCATGGCGGGCATTGTCTACGCATCGCGCATCAACTCCGCCAACCCCACGGCCGGCGACGGCTATGAACTGGACGCCATCGCGGCCACGGTCATCGGCGGCACCAGCGTGTCGGGCGGAGAAGGGAGCATTGTCCGGACCCTGATCGGCGTTTTGTTGCTGAACGTGATCATTAACGCGTTTACTATGTTCGGACTCGGAACATCGGCTCAAAAAATCATTAAGGGCGTCATCATCCTGGTCGTGGTGGGCATTGATTCCTATTCCAAGTCGAAACAATGAGAAGAATAGGGGTCGAGGGGTCAAGGGTGTAGGGGCAGGCCTTGCGCCTGCCTGTGAATATCGAAGCATTAAGGGATCGAGAGACCAAGGAGTCGGGCGTAGGGGCAAGCCCCCGTGCTTGCCCAAGAAAATAATGAATATCGAACACCGAATTTCGAATAATGAAGTAAGGGAACGCGGGATTTACAGGACACTATTGAGTCAGAGTCATGGCCAACTGTGGGGCCATGGAATTTGAATCGACATCTAAATCTTAATCTTGAATCTTATAATCTGTTTTTTCCGAGTATCGCGAACAGCCGGCCGTTAAAATTGCCGAAAAAATGACCGTCTTGGGTTTCATTTATGATGCTCCTCCCAATTTTATCCTGCGGCTTCATCTAAAACCGATGACGGTCGAACCATCATCTATCAGGTCATCAGAGCAAAAGAGGAGGCGACTCTAAGCCTGTGTTTTTCAACCGGATCCGATTTGGAATCTTTCAGCTTTCATGAACTCGGGCATTCATTTGTCAATCCTGCGGTTGAAAAGCATATTGAAATTGGCAGGAGGCTTTGATCTCCCGGAAACGACCTAGGCGTGTCCCTATATCATTCGACTTGACCCGCTAGACGAATTATTTTATAGTTGCACCGGACAAAAGCGGGATATGATGCGAAAAAAAACCGACACCCATCCGCAGGTTTCGCGCTCCCCATCCGGCGCTCAGGCCGGGAATAACCGCAAAACCTCTTCTCAAAATCAGTCCAATCTATCGCGGGCCGTCACGGGCTTGCAGTCCGTTCTCGGTAATCAGGCCTTGGGCCGGTTGCTCGGCATCGGTTCAAAGCCGGCCGGGGAAATCGGCGCCAAGGATGAGATCAAACGGGACCCTGATTGTTTGCAGCCCGAGGCCGCAAATGCCTTTCCCGGTGAATCCGGACCGGCAATGCCGGAAAATCGTACCGGCATTCCGGCACCGCTTAAAGCCGGGGCCGAGCATTTGGCGCATATCGATCTTTCGGATGTGCGAGTGCAATATCATTCGTCTTCTCCGGCGCGGTTCAACGCCCTGGCCTATACCCAAGGCGCGGATATTTTCTTGGGTCCGGGCCAGGAAAAACACCTGCCCCATGAAGTCTGGCACGTGGTTCAGCAAAAACAGGGCCGGGCCGGTCCCGAGAGGCAAGCAAAAGAATCGAAAATCAATACAGACCCCCTGCTTGAGCGCGAAGCCGATCTATGGGGCCGGCGTGCCTTGAATGAGCCGGGAAACGGTAACCGGCAGGTTCGAACCGCGCAAAATGACAATTCGCCGATTCAGTTCAAAAAGGAAATCGAGAAAGTCCTGATCGAAATCGACAGCGCAAAGCAGTTTTCTTTTACGATTTTTTATAAGGATGCCGAACCGGCGAGTTTTATCTTTCATGCCGATTTGACCGGTTATCAGGAGGGAACTTTCCGGGTGGAGTTCGCGGTTTTGACGAATATCTCGGTTTCAAGCGAACCGGGTTTGCGGATCATCAATCAATCGAGTGGCGAAATCTATCCTTTTGCATTGCCCTTGGTCGACGAGTTGAACGACTTGAACCATATTAAAACCGATCTGGTGATCGTCAAAACGGCCAAGCCGGAAGAGAAGAAACCGGAAGAAGAGACGGTCGCCCCGGCCGGACCTGAAACAGCCGCGCCCGATTGGAATGCCGCGCTGCCGAGCTGGTTCGAGCAAATTCAAATCAAAATCAAAGGATCGAATCCCGCGCCGCCCTATGGCGGATGGATTGCTTCGGCAACCGGCATCCGGCCGTTGGCGCCGACCGATTCCATTCAATTTTTGATGCAGCAAGATGTCCATTTTGTGCAAGTGGGAATCGATCGCCAAAAAGATTTCAGCATTGTGCTTAACGAGAAGCGGTTCAAGGAATATCAGGAAATCAACGCGGAAATGGCGCCGGAAAACAGCCCGCAAGCGGTCGAGGCCTATGCCAAGGAAATATTCGAAAAAATAATCGCGGTGATTCAAAGATTGCAATCCTCGGGAACCGGCGGGGATGACGACCGGATCGCGACGGATCAAATCCCGGAAATCCTGGCGACCTTTTTTGAAAAAAAGGAAAAACTCGGCCCCGACGATCGCCGGCGGGTGCTGCGCATGGCCGGAAAATTAACCCCGGAAGAATGGGCCGACTACCTGAAACGGTTTTCCGTGAAAACCGACCATTTGGCGGACTTGGAAAAATCGATCGACGCTTATCTCGAACGCACGCGGAAAAGAAAAAAAGATCAGGAGCGCCTGCAAGCCGATAAGCGCAAGTTGTACGGGCTGGAGGAGGCTTACCGGCTTTATCAATCGATGAAAGCCAACGAGAGCCTGGCGGAGACGCCTCTGGATCCGGATGATAAATTCCCGCGCAATTTCGAATATCGGGTCAAAGCTTCCGAGCAACGGGAAGAGCTAGATGCCTTGCTCAAGCGTCATGATTTCCGGAACCTAACGGAGTTCGAGGAAGCGATCGCGGCTTTCGAATCGGGTTACCGATCGGAAACCGTGGCGATTGCCGGCGATGCCCTTGATTTCTACGATCATCGGTTGTATGAAGACGAGCAGCGTTATCGCAACGACGAAACGGTGCAGGCCTTGTACGTCAACTTGGCCCCGGCGCGGGAGCAAAAAAGTCAGTTGGCCGCGTTGCAAAAGGAGTACGCCGGTCTGGAAGAAGAGCGCCAAAAGAAAAGCCTGCCGGGATCCGCGGATCCGCAACGACTGGACGAGATCCACCGTGAAAAAGAAGACTTAAAAACCAGGATGGAAGGGCATTACGGACAAATCAAGAGCCAAGTCGGCGGGCTCGCCGGGGAAGATCCCATCTTAAAAGAAGAAAATCTGCCGGTGGAAAAGCGGCTGGATAAATCGGCGTTGCTCGAAGCGGATGAGCCGGGCTTGAAAAAACTGTTGTTAAAGCATATCGCGGATCGGCGGGCCGATATCAAGAAATCCCGGGAAGAGTTGAAAGCCGATCCTTTGAAAATATACGATCCCGATCTGGAAAAGCTGCGAACGGTTTCCAATGAACAACAACATATCGAGCCGGAATCCATTTTGGATTGGATCATCCGGGATAAAACCAAAGCAGAAGGGGCCAAACACGTTTTGACCGCCATACTCGTGGCGGTTATCGCCCTGGCTGTCGGCGCGCTCACCCTGGGCGGAGGCACGCTCGCGATCGCGGCCGCGGCCGGTTCTTTCGGCATCAGTTCCCTGCAAGCTTATGAAGAATTCAGGAGTTATGAAGCCAAGTCGGCCATGGCCGGCGCCGGGCTTTTATCCGACGATCCCGGCATGGCCTGGGTTGTTTTGGCGGTGTTGGGCGCCCTGGTCGATGCGGCCGGCGTCGCGCGCGCGGCTAAAGCATTAAAGGCGGTTGAGGCAATAAAGCCTTTGGCGAAAACCCTGGATGCGGGCGGCGATGCGGCGCGTTTTGAAAAAGGCCTGGAAGCTTTAACCGAAACCGGCGTACTCGAGGCCCGGATCGCCCAAAGGGTGGCGGAGGTTAACAGAACCCGCGAGTTGGTGAATGCTTCCGTCATGGACCTGGTGAAAGCCATGTCGAAAACCTATGCGTTCCCCGGCCCCTTGGCGGATCCCGAGGTGTATAAAGCAGTCGTTAAATTGGCCTATTATAAAATCAAGGAAGGGCTGGCCGATTT
>RPPU01000372.1 GCA_003819975.1 Desulfobacteraceae bacterium | reverse complement strand
TAAAGGCATCAGCCCGGGCGCGGCCCTGGTATTTTTATTGGCCGGGCCGGCCACCAATATCACTGCCTTAACCGTGCTTTTTAAAGTCCTGGGAAAACGGGCGGCTTTGATCTATTTGGGCAGTATCGCGGTTTGCACGCTCCTTTTCGGTTTAGCCTTGGACCAGGTATACGCATGGACCGGGATCTCCATTCAAGCCACGGCCGGGCAGGCGGCGGAATGGCTGCCGTCTTGGCTGCAAGGGGTCGGAGCTCTGTTCCTGCTGGCTTTTTCCGTTCGACCGGTCTACCGGAACATCCGGCGCGTTTTTCCGGAAAGAAAGCAGACCTATTTATCCGGCTGCGGTTGTCATGGGGATTCGTGTTCCGCGCCGCTCGGCATCAAGGATTTAAGAAAATAAGAAAAACCTTATACCACGGAGACACCAAGCCGCAAAGGTGTAAAAAATTAGTTTAATAATTAGAGGATATCTCAAAAATGCTGTTTTCAGAATGAGCATGTTGAAATTTACGGTATTTCTAATCGCCTGGTTTGCTTTTTGATTTTTGAGATATCCTGTAGTGTGGAACCTTATACATCCATGGATTATTGTCGGGGATACATTGCGCTTATTATTAAAAAAAGACTTAGAGTCTTGGTGACTTCGTGGTTGATCTTTTAGGGTGCATGTTGTGCAAAGATATCGCGATTACAATACGTATCTTAAAGAACTCTTTGGTGAGCGGGTCCAGAAAATCCCGCTGGATGCGGGGTTCGATTGTCCGAATCGCGACGGCGCCCTTTCCGATCAGGGTTGCATTTATTGTAATGCGCTCGGTTCCGGAACCGGCGCGTGGACTCGAAAAAAGCAATCCCTGGACGAGCAGATCTCGACAGTCCAGCGGATTGCCCGTAAAATGTATAAAGCCAAGTTGTTTATCGCTTATTTTCAGGCTTTTACCAACACGTATGCCCCGACCCAGCGCTTGAAAACCCTTTACGATCAGGCCTTGAGTCATCCCGGCATGGTGGGGCTGGCGATCGGCACGCGGCCGGACTGCGTGGGTCAAGATGTTTTGGAATTATTGCAAAGTTATCGGGAGAAGTATTTGGTCTGGATCGAATTGGGGTTGCAAAGCAGCCATGATGCGACCCTGCGGTTTATCAACCGCGGTCATGACGCGGCCTGTTTTGAAAAAAGCGTTCGCGAGGCGCATGCAAAAGGGTTGAATGTCTGCGCGCATGTGATCCTGGGTCTGCCGGGGGAGAGTCGCGCCATGATGTTGGCCACCGCCCGTTTTTTGGCGCAACTGCCCGTAAAGGGCATTAAAATTCATTTGCTCTATGTGGTCAAGGATACTCCTTTGGCGCGTCTCTATGAAAAGGGCGCGTTTCAATGCTTAACCCGGGAAGAGTACTATAATCTGGTTGCTGATTTTCTGGAAGTGTTGCCGCCCGACATGATCATTCAGCGGCTCACGGCCAAACCCTCGCTGGATGAACTCGTCGCTCCTTTTTGGGCTCTTGATAAGCAGAAGAATATATCCGGTATTCAGCGGACATTGGAGCGAAGAAATATTCGCCAGGGCCGGTTGTATGAGGGGCAGAGAACGTGTGAAGGTGAGAACGTATGAATGTAAGAACGTATGAATGTAAGAACGTGAGAATGTAAGAACGTGAGAATGTGAGAAAGAGTGAAGGTCAGAGCATTCTCACGTTCTCACGTTCATACGTTCTCACTATTTGAGTGCCACGGCCAGAAATTTTTCGAGGGTTTTCATATCCTCAACATTATAGACCGTGCTTAATTTTTCCTTGGGCAGAATTTTTTTCAACAAACCGGATAGGACGGTTTTAGGACCGACTTCGACATAATAATCCATGCCGGCAGCGGCCATGTGCTGAATCGAGTCGTACCAACGGACCGGGCTCACGAGTTGCCGGATCATCAGGTTTTTAATATTTTGGGGGTCGGCTTCTTTATCGGCCGTCACATTGAAGATCACGTCGGTTTGGGGGTTCCGGAAAGTCAGGCTTTGCATAAAGCGGCTGAATTCTTCCACGGCTCCTTGCATCAGATCGCAATGCCACGCGCCGCTGACTTTAAGCGTAATCGCTTTACCGCCGGACTTTTCGGCCAGTTCCACGGCCTTGGCGACCGGTTCTTTTTCGCCGGTGATGACGATCTGCTCGGCGGTGTTATGATTGGCCACGGCCACCACGCCGGGTACGGTCACCTGCCGAACCAATGCACCGATCTGGTCTATTTTAAGGCCCATAATAGCGGCCATGGACCCGGGTTTTTTTAGCGATTCACGATGCATCAATTCGCCGCGCTTGTCGACCAGTTTCAACGTATCGTCATAAGAAAGCACTCCGGCGGCGGCCAGGGCCGAATATTCGCCCAGGCTGTGTCCGGCGGCCAGAGCCGGCCGAACACCCCATTTTTTGAGGCCGGCCAGACAAGCCAGATTAACCGCGGTGACGGCCGGTTGTAAATGATTCGTTAGGGTCAGTTCTTCCAGCGGACCTTCGAAACAGAGTTTGCGAATGGGTTTGCGACAAAGAGTGTCCACGGTTTCGAAAATTTCACGGGCTTCACCAAAGGCTTCGGCCATCTCTTTGCCCATGTTCACGTATTGGGACCCCTGTCCGGGGAATAGAAAAGCGATCTTGGCGGTCATTTTTATAGGCTCCTTATAACAGAACGCCATGGCGTCCTGCCATGGCGATGAATGCAAAAGTTGTTTCGGAAAAAGTCGTTATCCCTCTTAGATTACATTTTTTGGGGTTCCCCCAGTTTTTTGCGCACCAGTTGATCCAGGGCAATGTCATATTCTCTTGAGCCGGCGGTCAAAGTTTTATTATGGGAAAGCTGTTCCAGAATCTCTTCTTCCGCTTTTTCGAATTTCTGATTGATCTGGCTGATGACTTTGTTGACGACTTTGTATATCTCCTGATCCGTACCGAAAATATCTACGACCGCGGGGTCCTGAATCACGGTTTCCAGAATATATTGGGTAATAAAAAGGGAAATCGGGTTGGGTTTGGCGATCAAATCACGCAGGGGAGCGACAAAATATTTATAATCAAATTCGCTCAGGCGCAACAGTTTTTGCAGGCCTTGCTCCAGAAGCGCATTCAGGCCGGCGGGATTTTCCATTTCAATCACTTTATCCATCAACAAGGCCTGCCCCAGGCGGTTGCAGATTTCGGGCAGTTTGAACTTTAAGAAACGGTCCCTTTGAAAAGCCACGTTTTTTTCTTGTCTTTCCAACTGGTTCAGCAACTGATTCTGGACTTTACCGCTATCGAATCTTCTCATATGATTTTTTTCACCTGTGTAAATGGGCAGCCGGGCCGCCGTGCGTTATTCATTCGGGGTTTTCTTTTTCTCGGTGCCGGCGGCTTCTTTCGGCTCAGCCGGTTTGGTTTTATTTTTTTCGGTCGTTTTGGTTTCGCTTTTTAACGTGCCGGTTTTGGAAGCGTAATCGGTTGCATACCAACCCGAGCCTTTCAGGTGAAAACTGTTTTGGGAAATCAGTTTACGCAGTTTTCCGTTGCATTTTTCACACTTATGCAGGGGTTTATCGGAAAAACTCTGCAAGACCTCGGTCATTTCTCCGCATTTTTGGCATTCATATTCGTAAATCGGCATTTTTTATTCCTTTATGCAAGCGAACTAACGTTCATGAAAGGTCGCGGTCACAGATCCGGTGAGACCGGTATGATTCAAGAACATAATTCATCTTCGGTAAATTCAGTTTTTTCAATATTTCATAGGTCGTTTGATGCACAACCTGTTCTTCTTTTTTCTGGTTATGCCCCGGAGTATCGAACCTTTGATTAAAATTGCAAAAGCGCACGATATGAACCAACTCATGGGTAAAAATGTAAACCATTAATGAGAGTAAGTTCAAATCCACATCACGTCCCAGGGCATTCAAGATATTATGATCCTGGAGACAAATAAAATAATAATCGCGGTTTTTAGTTTTCGAATCGAACCGGTCAACCGCTCGAGAACCTTTGTTTAATAAGGCAAAGGCATCCGGGGCGATTTCATGTTTTTTTAATTTTTTTAAAGTCTTGACCTCATATTTGTGCCGTCTCCATTGCGAGACGCTGTATTTGTAAAAATCCCCTGTTTTTTCTTCCGCGATTCCCAGGGAATTGCGAACCGCAATCATTTCATCCAATTTAAAAGGCGATAGAGTCATAAGGACATCACTCGTTTAATGGATGGATTTAAAAAAAGGTAAGAAAATTTCAGGGAATGTCAATCCTTGCTTAAATTCATTCTTGGTGGCGATGACTGGAATCGAACCAGTGACACTACGGATATGAGCCGTATGCTCTAACCATCTGAGCTACATCGCCACAACGTACTAATTTATTGAAATGCTGAATTTTGTCAATGAATATTTCATTTTTATTTTTATTTTATAAACAAAAGTCCCGAAATGAGGCAATTATAATACACATGTGTGTTATTTTTAACTCAATTAATGCTTTATATAGATATAAATTATTATAATATATTGTAATTATAGTATAATTTTAATATAAATATATGGCATATATATTGCAAATATATAATTTTAATTAAATCTGGGGTGTTCGTTACATTTGGGGGTTTCCTACAATAAGAGAAGTGAGGAAAGACACAATATTTAAGTAACGGCACATTCGGAGCCCCCGGCTTTTCCGGGGGTTTTTATTTGGTCTGCCTACAAACCAATAAGCATGCTATCCTTTCCGGCCTGGTCATAAATCCCAATTAGATAAACCGAGATTATGCATTAGGTAATGATCGCTATGCTCGTCCGAACAACATACGTTTTCACAACCGTAACTATTGGGGCTTTCCCCTTTAAGGCAGGCGCTGTGGCGTTAAAGTTTATTAAATGATAATTCAATGAATCTCGACAGTTGCAGAAGAAAGTGTTGCGCCTGCCGATCTTACGACAAAGCTTGGTGTAAAGATGAGTTACGGTTGTGAAAACGTATGTTGTTCGGACTCT
>RPPU01000371.1 GCA_003819975.1 Desulfobacteraceae bacterium | reverse complement strand
TGAACACTATTGTAAGACAGTTAATATCTTGCTTAAACAAGGAGGCCATCTGCATGAACCCTGAAGAAAAAGCGGTTGATACCTTTATCCACGGACATAATTGTTGTCAGGCCGTGGCCATGACCATTGGGGAACAACACGGGATTGATCCGGAAATAAGCAAAAGAATGGGTCGCGCTTTTGGCGGCGGCATGGGCCGCTTGGGCTTGGTTTGCGGGGCGGTCAGCGGCGCCTTAATGGCGATCGGTTTGGCCCTGGAAAGCACGACCGACGAACGCGCCACCCGGCTCAAAGCCAACGAATTGACGCGTGAATTCATCCAACGCTTTATCGACCGCTATGACACGATCCTTTGCAAGGAACTCTTGGGCGCCGATATGCTGACCCCGGAAGGCAAAGAAAAGATCGAAAAGGAAAAACTCTTTGACACCCTTTGCCCCAAGTTGGTTCAATCTGCGGTCGAAATTTTTCAGGAATTGAATATTAAAACGGAAAAACCTTGAGCCAATCCGCATTTAATTTTTTTGTTCGATCAAAATTTTTATAACCGTTTGCAATTACAGAGATAGCCAGGAGTTAGAATAAGGAAGCCGGCTACGAAATTTGTAGAGACGCACGGCCGTGCGTCTCTACAATGCTTTACGTCTCTATCAGTGGGATAGCGTTTGTCTTGGACATTTCTCTGATCTGAAACCTTTCTGCAGGTTATTCTGAATTCCGACTCCTGAATTTTGTTTACCTGAGTAAAAATTAACTTTCATATAACATTCGGCAATTCGGCCAACGAGCGAATCACAGTCAAATCCGCTTCCTCATTTCGGTTTTCTCCGAAGCGATTCAGCCAAATTCCTCTTAAACCCGCATTGCGGCTGCCCAAGATATCGACTTCATAATTATCGCCCACATAAATACATTCCCGCGGGCTTTGGCCGGCTTGACGGCAGGCCTCCAGAAAAATACCGGCATCCGGCTTGGAGATGTCCAAATCGGAAGAAATGATCACGGGATCGAACAGCTCGCGAATATGCAGTTGATCGAGTTTTTGGCGTTGTTGGCGGGAATCACCGTTGGAAATGATACCCAAGCTTCTTCCTTTGAGGGCCTGCAAACAATCCTGCACATCCCCGAACAAACACCAGTTGGCTTCATAATGCTTCAGATACGCTTTAAAGAGAGTGCCGGCCTCCTCTTCCGCTAGTTTTCTGCCCACGCCGGCGAATAATGCCTGCATCCGTGCTATGCGTTGCTCCCTAAAAGAGATCTCCCCCTTTAGAAAGCGCTGCACGTGAAATTCCGTAAGCCTGCGCCAGGCATCGGCAAATACATCCGGAGGTTGCAAAAACAACTCCGCATGCTCTTTTTGAAAAGCCATGGCGGCCTTATGCTCGGCCGCATCCTCATCCAGCAAGGTTCCATCTATGTCGAAAAACAGAGTCATCTTGTCTCCAATTTTTCTTTTTTAGCGATGATATGTTTTCCCCGCTCAGATCGAGCGGGGAAAAATTCCATCTTGTCTGCCCTTCGTCCGGCTTCCGTCTGCGGTTAAATACTCTTCCATATCCCGGCCAACTGATGATTTTGTTCTACAAAATCATGACATGCCTGAATGAAAAGAATTTTTTACCGCAGACCCTGGACAGACAAAAAAGGACAAGATTTTATTTCAATTCGGAAAAATTCGATATGACCTTCTCCGCCGTGGAAGCATCGTGCTGAAGATTGTATTCATGACGGATAAAAATGCTCCGACAACCCGCGGCTGTTGCCGCTTTTAATCCGGCGGCCGAGTCTTCGAAGATTAGAGCCTCCTCCGGTTTAAGCTTCAAGCGCGCAAGCGCCAGCACATAAGCCTCGGGATCCGGCTTGTGTTTTGCAACCATCTCCTCGGTAATAACCACATCAAAGGTTTTCTGCAGATTGAACTTTGTCAAAACCTTTTCAACCATCCAGGCGGCCGCAGAACTGACCACGCCTGTTTTCAGACCCTGTTTTTTGGCTTGGGCGATAAAATCAGCGGCTCCCGGAATAAGCGTGACCCGCTCTTCGATCAGCTCGCGATAACGCTTGCGGAATTGGATGGTAAATTCATCCGGGGCTGGATCGATCCCGGCCTTTTTGAAGAAGTGGTTGAGCACTTTGGACCACTCTTCGCCCATCACGGCAATATAGTCCGCGGCTTCGATGGCACCGCCGTAAGCCCGGCAGGTATCGGCCAAAGCCAGCCCTTTCAGCGGTTCGCTATCCACCAAGGTGCCGTCCAAATCGAATAAATAAGCTTTTATTGTTGTCACTTTTTTAATTATTATACTCGGTTTCGGATTTCTGGTTACTACTCTTCCCTTCCCTTCATCATTCGAAATTCGGTATTCGATATTCGATATTCGCTTTTTTTAACTCTTGCAGGGCAAGCACAGGGGCTTGCCCCTACACCCTCTGTCCGCCGTATGGGTTTTCAGAAGGCGGATCGAACCCTTGACCCCCACGGTAAATTTGTTCTCCACGTAAATACCTGATTTTACGTGAGGGTGAAAAAATGAAACCTTGGTATCTTAGGCCTTTTACGGTAGAACAAATTTACCGTGCCTTACCCCCCTGGAACCCCGGATACCCGACCGATTTGTTCCCGCAGCCTCAACCCTACAGTTTATTTACTTGCGCTTTGGCCCTACAGTTTTGAATTTTTAAATCGATAAATCAAATGAATCAAATGGGTCTTGGAATCGGGCACCCGCACCCGGCAGTAATGATCGCTCATGTCCGGATGGGTCGCCGCAAAATGCTTGCCCGACTCCGTCAGGATACCCAGGTTCGACAACCAGGCAAACAGCTGCGTCTCCGCATGATGGGCCAAGAAAATCGGGATATTCTCGTGCGAAGGCCAAATCGTGATTCCTTTTTGCCGGAAGGATTCGGTCATCTCGTTTTTTAAGGCCCGGACATGCTCCCGGCTGCGCGTCAAAAAGGTCTCGATCCCGGGCAAGACATAACAGGCCAGATCCATGCTGGTTTTGGACAAGGAGAAGGGGCAGATGATCTTTTGAATGCTGCCGATCAGTTCCTCGTGTACCACGCAGTATCCGATACGGATCGAAGCCAAACCCAGTCCCTTGGAAAACGTCCGTGTCACGATCAAATTGGAAAAATCATGGGTCAAATTCATGGCCGAACATTCCAGGGGCAGGTAATCGGCATAGGCTTCATCTACGATCAGAAACGCATCGACCTCTTTGCACATCTGAACGAGCTGCTTGATTGCTCCGATGGAAACCACCAGACCGGTCGGATTGTTGGGGTTATCGATATAAACCACGGCCGGCCGCTCAGCCTTGATTTTTTCCATGAGCCGGTCAAAGACCCTCTCCGGATCTGCTTGCGGACCGAACGCTACCGCCTCATAGGTGCCTCCCGAAAGCCGCCACTCTGAAACCGCTTGCACGAATTGCGGTCCGATTCCGAGCATACGTTTGGGTTTTTCGGAAAACAGTTTAAAAAAAATATTGGAAAGCATGGCCATGGAACCGTTGCTGAAAAAAATTCGTTCCGGAGGAATGCGCGTATAGTCTCCGACCTTGACGGAGAGTTCCACGATCTGGCTGAAATCATAGTACCGTTCGGTCTTGGAACCTTCATAATGCGCCCAAAAATCGGCTACCGCGTCCGGCGCGCCCAAGGGATTGCACCCCAAACCGCAATCGATCGGATAAAGAGTATCCACATAAGAATCGAGGGATTTCATGGTGTTGAGGTTTAATGATGTGTTGGATTTCATATTGTTTTTTCCGTTAAAGAATGGCGAATTTCCGGTTTTAAATTTGAACCGGAGCAAGCTGCCCTATCAGGGAACTTTAGCGTCTGGAACTTTTGTGCCAATCACACCTATTAAAAGGCCCCTTGTCAAGGGGCCTTTTAATAGGCGGCACCACTCTCCGCCACTCTCTCTGAATGTCTCTTCTCAATCTTGTTGTAATGGTTGGGTGCTTTTCATTCTCAAAGCCATTGCCCTTCTACTGATTTCTTCAACAGAAATATCTTCATCTAACTCATCCCGCCACTTTGTATAATCAAACGGTTCTCTCTGAATCAAAGCAATAAACCGCTCCGCCTCAACATCACCAAGATATTTTGCAAGAATTTTAAAACCTTTCAATCTAATTTCCGTATCGGTAATCATGATAATACCTCCTTGATAAAACCGATGGGATCAGTAATTTGGATTTCCGCAATTGTTCCTGACAATTTAAGAATTTTGTCATCGGTAGTCAGAAAATATGGACATTTTAAAAAAATAGCACAAGCGATATGCAATGAATCCATTTTCAGAAAGCCTTTATTGTTTAACGCGTTGGCTATTTCGATTAGTGCCGGATTTTCTTGAATATCGATGACGGCATATTTTTTCCATTCACTGATCCAATCTTTCCGTTCCAGAAATGGGTTTTTGTTATTCTCATAATCGAGAATATAAGACCAAACCAATTGAAACTTGCCGGCCAAAATTTCCTCCTGAACTTTCAATTTAGCCTCTGACTCAAGTCTGATTCTGATTTGAGATTGATCATCGAATGGCCGATTAAAACAACAGTTGTCCAGATATATTTTCATAACCCTTTTCCTTGTACTTATATTCTAACATAAAAATCATTTATTGTCCGTGGAAATCGGCAGTAAAAGAGTTCCGTCGATAAATCCAGCTTACAATCTGATTGGGACCGAACTTTGCTATCTTTCTGAAATTATTGAATATTATTTAAAAAATATACGCAATCAGGATAGACAGACATGAATCAGGGTCGCGTAACCCGGTAAACAACAAATAAACCGTTCTCTTTTTTATGATAATAGATAAAAAACATCATTTCGATCCATGGACGGGACCCCTTCCAGCGCGGATGTATGGACTCCCTTGATCTCACCGCGGTACTGGAAGGTCAGATCGTCAATGCGTTCCGCCCAATGCAGGTTGGTGTCAACGGCCGGATCGTTCGAATTATTGAAAAAAAGATATCGT
>RPPU01000370.1 GCA_003819975.1 Desulfobacteraceae bacterium | reverse complement strand
TTTTTTAAGCAAGTCGACCGACTCCAGGATCAGGTCCACGATGGGTCCTTCGATCTTGAGCTTGCCGTTGCGGGCCCGGTCCAGCAGATTTTCGGCGCTGTGGGCCATTTTATTGATATGCCCCAGGTTCAGGAAGCCGGACACGCCTTTGATGGTGTGGAAAGGCCGGAAAATGGCGTTGATCGTTTCGATATTGGAGGAGTCCTGCTCCAGGTCGATCAGTTTGACTTCAATGGCCCCCAAGTTATCCAAAGCCTCCATTACAAAATCGCTCAGGATCTGGCGGTCTTCTTCACTCAGGGCAAAAGAGTCGTCCTCTTCCTCCACCGGTGCAGCTTCGATTTTATTTTCCGCTTTAAGGGCGTCTTTATCCCCGGCCTGATCCGTCGGCGCTTCGTCCGGCTCCACCTTGTCTAGCCCGAGCTTATTCAGCAGCCAGGCGATATCCTCTTTCAACCCTTCGCCCCTGGCCAAGGCATGACATAAAATCTGCAAATAATGGACACCCTCTTCCAACGGGTCGACTTCTTCTTTTTCGAACAAGATAAGTTGTTCCAGATAGCCCTTACAGGCTTTGAGCAAATGCCCCAAGAGCGTGTTTCCATAGGCCGCGGTTTCGCGCTCCAAATCGACCAGAGCATTCATGATATGGCCCATGGCCGGGATATTGCCCTTTTCAAGGGTCACGGCTTCGAGAGCCATGGCATCCAGCGCTTGAGCGATCTTTTCCTGATCAACGGACATCGACTTATTCTCCCTTTTGAACCGCTAGCCGAATACCTTTTGCAATTTCTCGTTAAAGGTTTCCGGGGTGAAAGGTTTGACGATATAATTACTGACCCCGGATTTCACCGCTTCGACTACATTCTCTTTCTGCCCTTCGGCCGTCACCATGAGAAAAGGAATGCCCTTCAGGTTGGCGTCGCCGCGCACGGCTTTTAGAAGATCCAAGCCGCTCATATTGGGCATATTCCAGTCCGATACGATCAACCCGAACTTATCCTTTCTTAATTCTTCCAAGGCCGCGTTACCGTCCTCGGCTTCGATAATATTGTTGAAACCGAGTTGCTTGAGCACGCCCTTCACGATTCGTCGCATGGTGGCGAAATCGTCCACGATTAAAACCTTGATCGAGGTATCTACTGGCATTTTGAGCCCTCCTTCTAAATGAATAAGCCGAAATTTATCTCGACGGCATTTGACCCGCCATTATTTTTACGACTCTATCCCGGCCGCTCGGCAGCGTCCGGTCGTCTCTCTAAAAACGCCTTCCGCCACTAGAGCGTTTCCAACAGATCGTCGATATCGCTTTGTTTCAGGCCTTGCCCGTCCCGTTGCGGCCCTTTCAGATCCGATCGGTATTTTTCCACGTCTTTTCTAAGTTCTTCATAGCTCTTCCCGGGATCCTCGCGGTGCTTGCGGAATTTGATGCCGAAAGAGATGATCAAATCTTCGATGCGGTTTTCCATGTTCTTGACCAGCTTGATGATCCTTTGAATGCGCTGCCCGACCAGGTCCTGAAAACTGAGCGGCTCCATCATGCTCAAGGAAAGCTCGCTCATTTTCTTAAGCGCCTTCATCTGCTGCCGCAAGGCCTCCGCTTTTCGATTTTCAGACTCAGCCTCCTTGGCCGGATTTTTCCCGTTCTCCTGAACCCGATCCACCAATTCCGCCAACCCGCGATTCAATTCTTCCAAACGCGCAAACTGTTCATGGCCGTTGCCGCAATCCCGCACCAGGTCGTTGATGACCCCGATCGGTTCTTCCAACATCTCGATGATCCGCTCCGGATCGCCCTTTTGCGACATCTGTTCCATGGCCAAATTCAGATTCGGCACAATAAAATCGGCTGCTTCTTTGGCTTCGCTGGGCATGGCGCCTAAAAGCGCGCGGATCTTAAGCGTAAGCTCCCGCCCCTCTTCCCACAACGCGCCGACCGCCGCTCCATGGCCATTCCCTGAAATCAAGGCGCGTAAAAGGTCGTGTTGGCTGTTGGCCAGTTCCATCTGCTCCTCATTAATGTCCATGATCTTCATGGTGCTTTTTTCAAGAGTCTCATTGATCCCTTCCAATTGGTAACTGGCTTCCGGGATATCCTTGGCCGCCATTTGCACGATATCCGGTTCAATCCGCTTCTGGATATCCTTGCGGAATTCGATCAATTCACAGGCGATCTCCTTGATTTTACCGGTGAATTCCATGGTCAGGGCCTCGAAAAACTCGCCCTGCTTCATTTTTTGAATCATTTCTTTAATATTTTTGAATTCCTCTGCTGAAATCGCGCCGGCCGATGTGCGCTGGTCCTGTTCAGGCAAAAAGGCCTCCGCGGCCCTAAACGAATCCGTTTCCGCGGACCAATATTGGGCGCACAAACAGGCCCGGTTTTCAATATCCCGGCCTGAAAGCAAGCCGTCCGGAAGTGTTTTGGCATTGAAAAGGATCTGATAATCGCTGACGTTAAACGCCACCCCTGAATGGAGCAGGATAAAATAGGGCTTGACCGGATCTTGGGGCAGCAACTCTTTGACTGCATAGATTTCGCCCCCCTGTTCCAATAATAGACTGTCCTGAGCGCTGGAAAAGACAATATTGATCTTGTGGCGGCTGATGATCTGGCGGACGAGGCTGATATCAAAAGCGATTTTTCGCAAGTTGCCGTCCAGATTGCCCATAATGACATTGTGCATTCGTTCTCTCCTGCCTCTTCCGCAGCCATTTCTTTTAAACACGGATTGAAAGATAATTGCGAAACATCCTGCTTTTCAGACTTGACCCGGATTGAATAATCATCACCAAAAAAAGAAAGCAAAATACATACCAATTAAAAAATTGGCCTTAAAATTCAAGAAGCTGCCGTTTTATGTAATTTAATATTGATTTTCTGAAGCGGATTGATTGGAAACAAAGCCGATTTTTGATCGGATTGTTCTTAAAAACAGATCTTTCTTGTCGGTATTTTGACGGATGTCCTTCCTTTGAAAGATAGTTCTCACGGTTATTCTCACGGTTACTTGCGTCTTTTAAGTTAATAGGCGCTTAGCTCAACCATATCGACAAAAAGTTATCTAAAAAAAAGGTGGATCATTAACCCTTTACCATGTGCCTCATTCCGGCAATTCTTTGCCGGAATTCATGTTTTTTCGATCCAAAGTTTTTCAGGATCGAAAAAACATTAAGAAGAAAAAATCTCTCGAAAAAGAATTAATCGGCCGGTTTGGGCCTGGAATGAAATCCGGATACGCACCGGTTCAAAGACGACAATGCGTACAGGCATATAAACATCTTCCAGGGCAATGTTGCGCTTTAGCTCTTTATGCAAAATCTTGGTCGGCCGCAGATAAACCGTGATATCCACCTCACGGTCCCGGATCAGCCCGGCTGTATCTTTAAGTAAAAAATAATAGGTCTTCAGGAGTTTCTTTTGATCCGGTTCGCTTATTTCCGAGCCGATATAAGGCGTGGATCTGGGTAAATCGCTGTGACCGAGCATCACGGCCGCCGCACCTTGGATAAACTGACCACCATACCAGGGACCCTTAAAACCCAGGGCAAATAGGGTCTGGTCATTATAACCGGCCATTTGTGCCTGCATTTTTTTCTGCAAATCGCGCAAAGTGGCTTTGGTAAACATCTCCGCCGGTTTGAAAATGGAAAAAGTAGGCCGGCCTTGCTGATAGCTGAAATCTTCCAAGTCCCGCTCGTCAAAGGTTTTACCGCTTAATTTATAATAACTGCAAAACACCGCCTCCTCATCCAAGGGGTAGGTCGCCTTCGCCTGAATGGGCTGTGCGCCCAAAAGAAGAACCAGGCCTAGGCCCAAGACCGTAAAAAGACCGCAATAAATTTTTTTATATTTCAATCTGTTTAACCCTGAAAATTTAAAATATATTGCCTGGGGTCCATGATTCGATCGTTGATTACAATCATATAATGAAGATGCCGGCTGGTGGAAAGACCTGTGTTACCCATAATAGCGACCGTGTCTCCCTTTTTCAGCTTGTTCCCGCTTTTCACCAGCGCTTTTTCCAGATGGCCGTAGATGGTTTTTACACCCTTGCCGTGATCCAAGACCACATAGTTACCCAGCCAGTTGTCGTTGCTGCTGGCGACCACCACGGCCTTGGCCGGCGCGATGATTTTGGTGCCTTCGGGTCCGACCACATCAATACCGGTGTGAAATTCGCGTAAATGGGTGAATGGATTGTTGCGCCAACCAAAAGCAGATGTCATTCTGAAGTGGTCTGTATTGAGCGGCATAATACTGGGCGTTTCGTCCCAGATTTCGTCCTGTTTTTTAATAAGATAATGAAAAATATCGTAATTACCGGCTAAACGTTTCAGGACCATTTCCATTTTGCCTTGTAACCCCTGGCTGACCTTGATCTCGGCCGGAGCCGGCGTTTGCGAACGGTTTTGAGTATCCAGGCCGCTTAATTTCTGACGATGTTCACCGCCCAAGCCGATGATCTGTTCCAGGGATTGATATTCCTGCATCCCGAAATAATCGCGCAACACCCGGTCTTTTTCCTCGATGCGATACAAAGATTGTTTGACATATTGCAGGGCTTTGATCTCTTCCACTAAGGAAAAATTTTTATCTTCCAACAATTGGATCCGATCCGTCAGGACGGAAAATCCGAATTGAAAAATCGGGATCGCCAAGATGCACAGAAGAACAAAGGTTAAGATGGATCTAAGGACTAAAGAAGGCAGGACAAAGATCCTAACCTTGCCGTCGCGGTTAAAAGGAACCCACATCAATTGAATCTTATGATTGTTCATCTTCAACACCCTTTCCCCTTAAAAAACCGGTCCTTTGAATAAAAATCAAGGCCATAAACCCGGCCCCATTCGACCGTGTTTGACTCAACAATCCTATCCCTATATCTAATCGACCGCTAACTGAGCAAACTTTATGCCTTTTTCCTGTTTACACCCATTAATTCAATGGAAAATAAGGCAAATGTGAAAGGTAAGATCTTTAAAAGCGCATTTTTAGTGATCCCGCTTAGTCATATTTTTGACAAAAAC
>RPPU01000369.1 GCA_003819975.1 Desulfobacteraceae bacterium | reverse complement strand
TCCTTTGCAGGGTATGGAACAAGGGCCGCGTAAGTTCCTTGATGCGGATGAATAATAGAAAAAATTTTATCTTTTAAAAAAAATAAAAGAAGCTTTGGACAATTATAATAAAGCAATCCAGTTGGGAACAGATCAGCCAGAGGAAATATTTTTTCAAACAGCATAACCAAATTGGTGGAACTACCAGATGAATAAATTTCGTATGGGCAGAGTTATCCTTTTTTACGTAGGAGTTGGAGTTTTTTTCGGACTATTATCTGTTTTTATTAAAAGAACGTTCAATGTGAGCCATGATTCCAGGATCGATAGTTATATCGGTCCTGGAATTGTGGTAATTGGTATTGTCGTTGGGAATGTAATTTTTAATAAATTGATTAAGAGTGGCAGGTTTACTTGGTTTTTAAAAGTGTAACTCCACGAAAAATGATAGAACTAAATTGGAAACATGAAAATAATCCTATTATTTTTTAAACCTTGGTGGCTTCGTGCCTTTGTGTGAATATATCTTTAGGCTGTTTTTGGATTATCATTTTATTTCAAAGATGACGGTGACGCCGGCTTTGATCGAAATTTTACCCAGGGCGATGCTGTTGGAAATCTCGCCCGGACCGCCGCGGTTGTCCTGGATGGCATTTTGAGTCATGGCCAGATTGCGGCCATAGCCCCAACCCCACCAACTTGAACGATACCACCATAGACAACCGCTTCGCCGTTGACGGTGATCTTGGCGCGTTCGTCAGGCAGGGTGAGTTGTTGCGAAAAAGCAGAACAACTTATAACCGTCATAATAAGAATGATAAGATAGATTTTTTTCATATGATTTTCCTTTCATTATTTCTTAATCATATTTTTGTGAATCCATTTATTTTTCTGCCCTTTGGCGTAGACCTCGTACTTCAGGTTTGCGTCGGATTCGGTGACCGTCGAATCTGCCGATGCATTGATCGCTTCCACGGATTGCTTGCCCTTTTCACTATCGGCCAACCAAGCGGTTATTTCCGGCGGGGAAATCGCGGCGTATGCTTTGGAGCCGGTCTGACGTTCGGCCAAGGCTTCCACGGCGCTGGCCCGAATCAACTTGGGCCAAAGCTTTTTAAAAAGCGAAGCGCTTGCGAAAAAATCGGCGCTGTTGATTTTTCCGTTAATCGCAAAGGCATAACCGACCGCATGGGGCGCGGATTCAATGCTGCGCGTGAGGGTATCGCAATATTTTTGAATTTCTTTTTGAATGTCTTTGTCTTCAAGGGCAAGTTGCAGCGAGGTTTGGCCCTGATCAGCGGACGGGACAACGGTATTTTGATTGCGGGTATTGGCAGTAGGCGCAACGCCATGGGCGGAATTGTTTCCGGATTGTTTCCGGCTCTGCAATTTACCGCGGGTGTTGGCGACCTCATTCCAGACCTCTTGTTGCGATTTTTTTCCGCGCGAGGCGATTTTCAATTGCTTGGAGACCAGACTGTCTTTGGAAGAGGAAAATTGAGCGGCGGTATCGGAACTTCTGGGGCTCCAACGGCCTTGTTCGACACAGAACGCCTGAATCGGAACCTCTTTGGAAAGCGGTTCGATGATCAGGGAGTGCTGCAGGGTCCGGTCTTGTTTGCCGCCTTTGACGATGTCGCCGGCCATGATGAATACAAAGGCGGTCTTGGAGTTATTCGTAATTTTAAGCCGATTGACGTCGCCGGTCTCATGGACGGTCAAGATTTTTTTATCCAGGGCTTCTTCCAACGTATAGATCTCTTTGCCCGGCATGGAATCCTTGCCGCTGAAAAGAAAGATGGAGAGATTTTGATGGGTGAAAGGCCCGGACACGGCATAATCATCGTAATTTGCAGCGTTGGTTTGGCCGAAGAGGGGTCCCGTCAGCAGGGCGCAGACAAACAAAGCGATTAGAACGATTTTTTTCATGATATTCTCCTTTTGGAAATCGGTTATAAGATATAGGCGAATCTTTTTACTGAAAGAATAGTTCAAAAGGAGAGTCCGGTTGTCATGAGGCGGTAAAAAAATTGTAAAAAGAGTGTAAAAAGGCAGGCGCTGGGGTTTTAAGCTTATATGTTTTTTTGATCCCATGTTTTTCGGGATCAAAAAAACATTTAGGTCAGGAATTTGATTTCGTTGTTGTCTTTAGCCGCTTCCACGGTGACCATATCATAGCGGTGATTGGGGCCGTTATCTTCGATAAATTTCAGCACGGTTTTGGCGAAATTTTTTTCGATCCCGCCATAGGCGATTCCGATATATAAAATATTGAACAGCTTTACCAGATCGATCAGTCTATCGATTTCTTTATAGATTTCTTCTTTGTGGAAGGATTTTATTTCCCGGGCCGTCAAACGGCGGGAAACGTTAACTCGGACATAATTATCTCTGATCAGCAATTCGGTGGCTTTGATGGCAAAATCGCAGGCGATTTTTAAGCTCGACACTTTTCTTACTATCTCAACGCATAAATCCAAAATAGTTCTTTCTGGAGCCGGTTCCGACATCTATAGCCCTTTCATATTGTTTTTCAGGCTTTTTTTATGCTATCTCATTATAATTCACCTAATATCATTGTCAACGGCATGGGCGCACACTCATTCAGCGCCCTATCCATTCGCATTGTTCAGCGTTTATGAATCCAAAACAAGATTAAAGCAATATTCATACCGGAAAGGGCGCCAATAGTAATAAAAGACAGCTACATCTAATCGATTAAAATTATAATGAGTTTTTTGGGATGTAAAAAACGAATCGCAACATTAACTTTATAATCAAGACCGAGTCGGTCGGGCTACCCTTAGGAAATGACTCGTAAAAGTCTAAATTTGCATGACTTTAGGCGTTATTGGCCCGACTTTGCGCCGTTGGCTTATCATAGAGCTCCAAGGCCAGCCCAAGGCCCACGGTCAATGAGAATAGAAAAATGCCGCCGGCATCCAGTAGGGGCGTATCAACCAAGCCGCCCACAAAAATGACCAGAACGGAAAAAAGGATAAAATTTCCAAAAACATGTTGTGGGTGAATCCAGGCGATTTTCAGCAATACCCAAAACAGCCACCCGAAAACAACCAACCCCAGAATGCCGTAACTGACCGCTATATAAAGGATGTTATTATGCGGATGGGCAATGGCCCGATCCCCGCCCGAATTTAAAATGGCTTTAGAATATCCGCCCGTACCCACGCCCAGGAACGGATGTCGGCCGAATAGGCTCAGGGCCCAGTTCCACATATAAATCCGGTCAACATATGTTGAATATTTTTCACCATTGGAAAATTTTTCTGCTTCCTGAAAATGGGTCACTATGTTTTTATAAAGTTCGTTAACCCGTTTTTGTACTACCGGAGAAGAAAACATCAGGCCGATCACAAGCAAATAAAGGATCGCTAAAGTCCAGATCCTTTTTATCGAAAACAAATGATACAAAATAATAGGTGAAAGAACGGCAAAGGTCAGATACCCTCCCCGGCCTTGCAAGATAATCAAGTGGCTGAAATAAAGAACAACCAGGACGATATAAATCGCTTTTTCTTTTTTATTTTCGGCTTTTTTCGCATAAACGGAAGCCAGCAGCATTCCCAGATTCAACAGCATGGCTAGGGAATTATAACTGCCGGAAAATCCGGTCAGGCCCCATTTTGAAAAAACCGGAACGATCCCGGCCAATTGCAGGAGACCGGTGAGGGCGTTCAGGGCCAGTCCCGCGAAAAAGAAGCGGAACAAAGTGTGGACATTGTAGCGATTGAAAGGGATGCTTGCCAGGGCTAGAGCAAAAAGCCAATAATAGGTTTTTCCCGCGAATTTAATTCCCGAACCATGCACATCCGTGCTCCATAAAAGGCCGGCCCAGGTCAGGATAATGACTGCCAAAACGGGAAAGATCAATTTTGATTTCCAAATTTCAAAACGATTATGTTGGAAAAGAATAGAGATGATGCAAAAACACAGGCCGAGGGCGCCGGAAAGGGTAAACGCGGATGTGCCGAAAGACATGGTAAAAAAGGCGCAACAAAAAAATAAATAGGTTCCATTCTTATAAAAGGGTTTCTTCTGTAAGGCAATTGTATCGTTTAATCCCGCCATGCTCGATCCTATAACCGCGAATATTTTTCTTTGGATTTTGTCAAAAGTTCCGGCCAATTGAAAAACCAATCCGTTGAAAGAGGGTGTTCATTTTTTTAATAGCGGCCGGAGCGATGAGTTGTTCGATTTTTATCAAGTTTTTAATGGGTTATCAAGAAAAATCATTTTTAGAATTGACAGTTCCAAATGACCGATAGATCATGAACCAATAAATCATGATGATTATGGGCGATGGATGAATAAAGCTTTTGTAAAAGATGACGATACGTATGAAGATCCGGAAATTCAACTCGATCCCCGGGAGGGCATTCCGGAGGGCAGCCGCAATTACATGACTCCGCAAGGCGCGCGCCGGCTTCGTGAGGAACTTGACCGGTTGGTACGGGATGAACGACCGCGATTGTCGGCGGCGGTTCAGGAGGGAGACCAGGGTTCCGTGGCTTTCCGTGAGCGTCAAAAAACGGTGCAACGCCTGGAAGCCCGAATCGCTTTTTTATCGGGCCGGTTGATTTTGACCGAGGTTATTGACCCCTTAGGGCAAAAAAGCGCGGAGGTGCGTTTCGGAGCCACGGTAACGGTATTGCCCGAAGAGGGGCCGGAAAAGGTGTACCGGATCGTGGGAATCGACGAGGCGGATGTTGAGCGGGGATGCATCAGTTGGACATCGCCCTTGGCTCGCGCCATGCTGGAGACCAAGGCCGGAGATGTGATTCGGGTGCGCACACCGGCAGGTGAAGAGGAATTGGAGATCGTCGATGTGTGTTATCGGGAAATTGGAGAATAGGGTTCGGGGGATCAAGGGTATAAGAATAGGGTCCGGGGGTTCGATCCGCCTTCGCAAGGCCTACGGCGCGACAAGGGGTTCAAGGGTGCAGGGACTCCCTGTCTGAAAATATCGAATACCGAATAAATCAAGAGTGCCAAGTTCGCAAGTCCGGCACTCTCGTGGAATATCGAGAGGGCGGGCACG
>RPPU01000368.1 GCA_003819975.1 Desulfobacteraceae bacterium | reverse complement strand
TTGTTTGTATAGGTCATGGCGACGGAACTTTCAATGCCCCCATTAGCTACAGAGACGACTATGGGGCCAATAACCTTGCGCTTGGAGATTTGAACGATGATGGATATTTGGACATAGTTGTAACAAATAATAGCGTTAATGTGTCTGTGTTCATTGGAAATGGAGATGGGACTTTCCAGCCAGGCGTCAACTATTCAGCAGGAACAAACCCGTCTTCTGTGATTTTAAGCGATTTGAACGGCGATGGAGTTCAAGATCTGGTTGTGACGAATATGTTTATTTGGGAGAACAATGTTTCTGTGCTTTTAGGGAAAGGAGATGGGACATTCGGGGCAGCTGCTTATTATGGCGCGGGAAACACACCGGTTTCAGTTGCATCTAATGACTTGAACGGTGATGGCCATCCGGATTTGGTTGTTGCAAATTTCCAGAGTAATAGCGTGTCAGTGCTCTTAGGTAATGGCAACGGAACTTACCCGCTTCCAATCCTTTATGATGTCAGTGGTCGGCCTTCTTATGTTTCTTTACGGGATTTAAATGGCGATAAACGTCCAGATATGATTGTATTGAATCAAGGAAATGGAGCTGAAGGAAACGGAACTGTATCAGTTATCCTCAGCACTAAGGATGGTTTATATTCGGCTGCTATAAATTATAATGTTGGAGGCTTTCCTTTATCGGTGACGTTTGGAGATTTGAACGCCGATGGGTATATTGATTTGGCTGTTGCGAATGAGTATAGTGATAATATTTCCGTCCTTTTAGGGAATGGAGATGGGACATTTCAAAATGCAGTAAATTATAGTGTTGATATGAACAAACATCCGCTTTCAATCGCTTCGGGTGATTTTAATAATGATAGCTATATGGATTTGGTTGTAGCAAATGATTTTCGTGAATTTTCTGTTTTTATTGGTAATGGCGATGGCACTTTTCAGGCCCCTGTTTATTATAGAGCGGGCGGTTGGAATCCTTATTGTGTAACTGTAGCCGATTTTAATGGCGATGGTAGTTTGGATTTGGCTTTAGCTAATTGGGGCACTAAAAATATTGCGCTGCATTTTGGAAATGGTGACGGAACTTTCCAAGATCCTATTTTATACGATTTGGGCACACGACCATATTTTATAACTTTGGGTGATTTAAATGGTGATGGTCACTTAGATTTGGTTTCAGCAAATCCAGACAGTAATGATGTATCAGTTCTTTTGGGTAATAGTGATGGAACCTTTCAGAAGGCAGTTAATTATGATTGCGGCATGAATCCTAACTCGTTAGGTATTGCAGATTTAGATAAGGATGGCCATCCTGATTTATCGGTGGTCAATGGCTTAAGTAACGATATTTCTGTATTAATTGGGAATGGTGATGGAACTTTTCAAGCCGCTATTAATTATGGCACGGGTGACTCACCTGTTTCCATAGCAATTGGCGATGTCAATGGTGATAATCAATTGGATATTGCTGTGGCTAATTCTGGCAGCAACAATGTTTCCGTACTCATTAATCAAATAGGCAGCAATAATACCGTTGGTTCTGGAGTTGGCGGTGCGGGAGGTTGTTATATCGCGAGCATGCACACAGGTGGGGGATCCGGAATGGGGTTGCTGGTTTTATGCTTGTTGCCGGTAGGCGTTCTTTGGATCGGGAGCAGAAGGATCAGCCGGAAGCCGGGGTAGGAGTGTTTTCATTGGATTCGTTAAGGCGGTTAGGGCGATAAGCTTTGGCCGCCTTTTATTTTTTGAAAGAATATTTACGGCATAGCCGTAGAGATGGAATATCCTTAAGCCGGATGAACAGAATAAATTAAAATTCCGGGGATGGTAGGGGCAGGTTTTAAACCTGCCCCTACAAGGAACCGAATTCCCACGGGTTGACAACCCGAGAGGGCTATGTTATAAAAATGCCTTAAAATTCAGGAAAATTTCCATATTTTATGGTAAGAAAGTTTTTTAATGGATCATCCCTTCTCTGAAATCGCCGATAAACTCATGACGCCTGAAGCCGCGGTGCGGAAGTTCATTAAGAACGGGTGCCAGCTCGCCATCGGCGGGTTTACGGTGACGCGCAATCCCATGGCGCTCATTTACGAGATCGTGCGGCAGAAGATCCGCGACCTGCATCTGGTTTGCCATTCCAACGGCCAGGGTCTGGATGTGCTGATCGGCGCGGGATGCGTGCAAAGGCTCGAAATCGCTTATGGCGGCAACGGTCGTTACGCGCCCACTTGCATTCGTTTTAAAAAAGCGATCGAGCAGGGACAGATCGAGTTTGAGGACTACTCTAATTTTCAAATGAGTTTGCGTTTTTTGGCCGGCAGCCTGGGCATTCCTTTTATTCCGACCCAGTCCGGTTTGGGGTCGGATTTGCTGCGCTGTGAAGGTTTTTCAAAAGCGACCCGTCAAGAACCAAAAGTGGCCAACAAGAAGTATTCGATCACGCAGAATCCGTTCTGCGCTGAACAAGACCCGGTCGTGCTTTTGCCGGCCTTAACGCCGGATGTGACTTTATTGCATGCGCAATATGTAGGCGCGGACGGGACCGTGCGGATTAAGGGATTGAACTTTGCGGATCTGGAACAGGCCAAGGCAGCCGATATCGTGATCGTGAGCTGCGAGGAGTTCATGCCGCGCGATGAAATCCGCCGGGATCCGGATCAAAATTGCCTGCCGGGTTTCATGGTCGATGCGATTGTCCCGGCGCCTCACGGCGCGCATCCCACGGCTTGCTATGGTTTTTACGATTATGATCCCAAACATCTCAATCTCTACAAAAAGACGGCAGCGGATGATGGGCTCTTTGCCGGATACTTGCAAGAATGGGTTTATGGGGTTGGTTCGTACAGCCAATATCTCGAGAAGGTGGGGGCGGATCAGTTGGCGAAGATTAAGGCAGATCCGGTTTTGGGTTATGCCAAGGGGCTAGATCGAAGATAATCGAGCTTTCACCACTAAGACGTTAAGGCACGAAGTTAAAAAACAAAAAAAGGATCTTGGTGTCTTAGGGTCTTGGTGGTGAAGAAATATAATGCAAGCCAGACAACACAGGAGTTCACCTACGGAACCTTATACCCAAAATGAAATCATGGCGATCAGCGCGGGCCGGCTCATTCAAAACAACGACATTGTCTTTGCCGGCACCGGTGTCGCTATGCTCGCGGCCACGGCAGCTAAAAGAATTTTTGCGCCTCAGTCGGTTGTGTTTTTCGAAACCGGCGGAATCGATCCGGCCCTGGAAGAGATTCCCATGGCCGTGGCCGACTTGCGGGTCATGAGCGGCACGGCGCTTAACTCCGGTTTGATCGAGGCGTTCTCCATTGTGGGCCACCGCAAGCTGCACACCGTCGCTTTTTTAGGCGCGGCCCAGATCGACAAGTTCGGCAATCTCAATACCACTTGCATCGGCGATTATCGACGGCCCAAGGTTCGGTTCTCGGGCAGCGGCGGAGGCAATGACGTAGCCTCTCTGGCTTCGGGCGTGATCGTATTTATGCAGCACGAACCCAGGCGGTTTGTGGAAAAACTGGACTATTTGACCAGCATCGGCTGGTATCGGGGCGACGATTCGCGGGTAAAGCTGGGCCTCAAGCGCGGGGGTCCTTTAGCCGTGGTCACCAACCTGGGGGTTATGAAATTCGATGAACAGACCAAAGAGATGTATGCGGCCGAATATTATTCGGGAGTCACTCCGGAGCGCATCAGTGAAAAATCCGGCTTCAGTATCGACATTTCCAGGGCTAAGGAAGCAGTGCCTCCCCGGGATGAAGAGCTGCGCATTCTCAGGGAACAGGTCGATCCCCAGAAGTTGATATTATAAATGAAGGGGTCGAGGCTTCAAGGGTTCGAGGGTCCAAGGGGGAAGAAAGGACTATTTTACCGGTTATAAAATAGCATTCCGTATCTTGATAAGTATTTTTTTGCTGACGTTTTCATATTACGATGAGACGATTAACAATGAATCGTGCTGATTGGCTTTTTGCTTATAGAAATAACCGTGTAGGGACTTTTCGTTATTTTATTAACAGTAGAAATAATATTATTATTGAAAGATGTTTTTAAATATCATCAAAAAAGGCGGGAAAAATGGAAGATTATATTAAAGTATCCACACTAGACAATGAAATTGAGGCGGAGCTGTTAGGATCGGTGCTCATGGAAAGATCCATACCGCATTTGATCCGATCATACCATGATACGGCTTATGACGGTTTGTTTCAGGTTCAGCTGGGCTTCGGGGCGGTCAGCGCGCCGGCAGCCTATAAGGATGAGATTAAAGAAATCCTGGTTGAATTAAGAAAAGGATCCGAAGAATCGGCAGACCCGGACCCGCAACCTTAAACGGCATTGCCGCGGGCAATTGCGTACAGCCTGCAGAAAACTCAAGTAATCGGCTGTTTTTTTAAAAAACAGTTCCCATTTTGACATCGGCATGTTAAAATAGGCGGCAGTTTAAAAATGTTCACACATGCGGATGTTCTTTTTAATAGAATCAATCACTTTTTAACGAAAGAGGAGCTATGGCAAAGTTAGCGGATATTTCCAAAATATTGGCAAAAACAAGCGACCCGAAATTGATCGAAGGGTTTTTAAAAAGCATTTTAACCCCCAAAGAGGCCGAAGAGATCGCGTCGCGCTGGTCATTGGTTTGTTTGCTGGATGAAGGCATGAGCCAAAGAAAAATCGCCAAAAAACTACAGATCAGCCTTTGCAAAATCACGAGGGGTTCCCGCGAGCTTAAAAAGCCCAATTCGGCTTTTAAGCAGATGGTCCAAAAATTCAAAAAATAAATCCCCGCGTATTTCCAACATTTTAAAACAACAATGCCATCCCGGCCAATAGAGTCCGGATGGCATTTGTCTATTAGGATATTTCAAAAATGTCATGCTTCCGGTATACGCTTTATTGATGATGTCTTAGAGCTGTCCGCACAAGTTTGGACTCAATACCTTTCTTGGCCGACATTTTTCCCATGCATTATTTGGATAAAAAAAAGAAGGAGCGCAGGCGCTCCTTCTTCGGGTGAAAAACCCATCACGTTTTGTCGGAAGATG
>RPPU01000367.1 GCA_003819975.1 Desulfobacteraceae bacterium | reverse complement strand
ATAGGCCTTTGGATCGAAAACCTTAAGGGAATGGCCGGTGGGGCCGGAGGCAGTTCGGGTTCTTTTTCCGAGCAACCGGTCCATACAAATCCAAATCCCAGGATTCCGGCAATTAAAGCCAGTGGCTTCATTCAATCTCCTAAATGTTTTTTGTAGGAACAAAAAAACATTACAATTTTAAATTTTTTCCATTAAACCTTAAAAACCGCCTCTTGACAATAAGGAAATGCATTTCTCGTAGTTGGATGAATGGTTCATTTTAAGTGAAATTTGGCTTTTAAAATATTATGATGCTAAAATTATTTTGAATAGCGCCTGAAAGAAAGAAAGGATTTTTTTATGAAGGTTTTGATCATCGGCAGCGGCGGTCGTGAGCACGCTTTGGCCTGGAAAACAGCCCAATCCAAACTGGTGGATCAGGTTTTTGTAGCACCGGGTAATGCGGGCACAGCGCGTGAAAAAAAAGTGCAAAACGTGGGGATTCAGGTGACCGAGCTGGATGAATTGGTCTCTTTTGCCAAAGATCAAGGCATTGGGTTGACTATTGTGGGTCCGGAAGGGCCGCTGGTGGAAGGTTTGAGCGATCGATTCAAACAAGCTGGGTTACGCTGCTTTGGCCCGACTCAGCCGGCCGCGCGTTTGGAAGGTTCCAAAGCCTTTACCAAAGATTTTTTGGAGCGCCACCAAATTCCGACGGCCAAGTCGCAAACTTTTACGGAAATCGAACCGGCCCGAGAATATGTCCGTTGCTTAAGCATGCCGGTCGTGATCAAAGCGGATGGATTAGCAGCCGGAAAAGGCGTGATTATCGCCCGGAATAATGATGAGGCTTTTAACGCTTTGGATGAGATTATGGTTAAGAATGCCTTTGGCCGAGCCGGCGAGCGGGTTGTGGTCGAGGAATTTTTACATGGTGAAGAGGTCAGTTTTATCGTCATGGTGGACGGCAAACATATCCTGCCCCTGGCTACTTCCCAGGATCATAAAGCCCGGGATAACGGCGATCAGGGCCCGAATACGGGCGGCATGGGGGCCTATTCTCCGGCAGCGGTGGTGACACCGCAAATGCATGACCGAATCATGCGGGAGGTCATTGAACCGACCGTAACCGGTATGGCTGCCGAAGGTCATCCCTATAGCGGTTTTCTTTATGCCGGATTGATGATTCAAAAGGACGGCACGCCCAAAGTCCTGGAATATAATTGCCGTTTCGGGGACCCGGAAACCCAGCCGATTTTATTAAGGCTTAAATCCGATTTGGTGGAACTGTGCCTGGCGGCTCTGGATGAGCGCTTGCATCAAGTCCGGGCCGAGTGGGACTCACGGGCCGCCTTGGGCGTGGTTATGACCGCGGGCGGATATCCGGAGCAGTACCAAAAGGGAGATGTGATCCACGGGTTGCCGGATAAAGAAACGGAAACAGTGAAGGTTTTTCATGCGGGCACGCGCTTGGAGGGCGGGCAAGTGGTCACCAACGGCGGCCGGGTGCTTTGCGTTACGGCTTTGGGAGAGAGCGTCAGCATAGCGCAACAACGGGCATATGAGACAGTGCAAAAGATTCAATGGCCGGGGGCTTATTATCGCACCGATATCGGTTATCGGGCCGTGGCCCGAGAGAAGTAGTTATCAAACCGACCTGTCAGCGATTCTCCGAGTTTCAGTCGTTTCTTTACTTTCAGTCTAACTTACAGTATAGATGTTTGGGTATTGACCTGTCCCGGATCTGGGAGCATCTTCCATGCCCAAACCCATTCCAGTCTATCGGCTGCGCAAGCCGCAAGACTCCCCGTATTATCGATGCGTGGAAGATCATTTTGAGACCTTGGAACAGGTTTACGAGGATCGCTTTTCCAGGCAATACGGGTTTTGGCGGAATTATGTCAGGCAGGTGATTTACCGGTACCTGGATTGCGGCATCCTGCACAATGGCTTTGCCCGTGTTCGGTGTGCAGGATGTGGTCATGAGTTTTTACTGGTTTTTTCTTGTAAACGTCGACATTTCTGCCCATCCTGTCATCAGAAGCGGGTGGTGGAGTTTGGGGAATGGCTTTGTGAAGAGGTGATCACAAAAGATTTACGAGGTCGATCCGCTCATATGTCCCCATTGCCGGGGGCAGATGAAGATTATCGCGTTCATTGAGGATGAGGAGGTTATCAAAAAGATCCTGAAACATCTGGGATTATGGGATCGGAGAACCAGGCCGCCGCCCAAGTTAAAGCCGTCACAGCCGGCAAAAGACATTGTCTATGAGCCGTCGGATACCGATCATCCTCCTTTTTACCCTGACCCGGATTATCCGGTTGAGATGTATATTCCGCAATAGAACGCTCCTGGTTTCAATGGTGAGCCATGTCCGGATTTCGCCTAAAAAACAGGAAAACCGCGGAAAAATCGCCCGGTTTGTAAATTGCCAATCACACACCATCACAAAACTTCACAAATAATGCTTTTTGTATGATTTTTCACCTTGACCCTCAATTGAGGTTGTTTTATTCTCTGAGCCGCAAAAAGCAAGTTCTTATCGCAATTAATAATTCGCCGATTCCATAATTATTCATCAAAATTGATTATTTGCTTCGGAAAAAAGGGAGTACAGGGTACCAAACGGCCATTGACGTTTCTACTTTCCCCTCGTTCAAAGTGAAAATATCACTATCAGGTAGTGATAGCGAGCCCCTTGCTCATCGGGCTTTTCCGCCAAATCCATAGTATGTGTTGCCCGGTGCAGTCAATCTGGGACAGGGAAAAATTTCATGAGACCGGAAATTTGAATCTTTTTCAAGAAATCCGGTCATCTTTTCATCCCTTGTCTGAACCTTGATTTTCAGGATGAAAAGATTTCCGGGATTGGTGGGAAATTGGTTTGAATGGTAAATTTAGTTGATTGAAGTGAATAAAACGGTAAGATACATAGTGTCAGGTAGTCATTGGATTCCATCCATTTCCGGTTTTTCCGGCATTTACGTAGAGACAGGTCTGTGACCTGTCTTAAAAAAACCAAATACCGAAACATCCATTCAATTTCAGAAAAATCATGAACCAGGAATAAAAAAAACAGTCTGAACCAGGATTGACCTGATTTCTATGATTTCCCTGATGATAAAAATCAAAGTTCAGACCATGTGAAGGGTTGGAAAACTAATTTGAATAATTTAAATTCCCGGTTGCAAAAAGAATTATAGTTTTTTATAATGGATTCGATTTTTTGAATATGAAGACTGAATTAGCGTTAACGATGCCTGAGTGTTTGCCAGGTGTAAGGGCGGCAGCTCGCTCGGATAAAGAAATGGAAGAAGTGGAAAGCTTACGGGCGTAAAAACGGCATGATGATTGAGATTTATACCCAGGTGTCAACCATAAACATCGCCAATTAAAATAAACATGGAGAAATCGTGCCCAATTTAAGTAGTAACAAACAATTAACAAAAGATAATATGCATTTGTCTTTTCAAAAAGTATTTTATGTCATAGCCACAGCGATAGGCTTATTTGCTATTTTAATTTTGGCAAAAAAAGTGCTTATTCCTATGGCATTTGCCATTTTATTAGCGTTTATACTCTTTCCTGTAGCTCGGAAACTTGAATCCTGGGGTGCAAATGAAATAGTGTCGGCTTCTCTGTCCATTCTATGCTTATTCCTTTTAATTGGGGGAGGCATTTATTTTTTCTCAGATCAAATCATCCAACTCTCAGAAAACTTAACTGATTTTAAAGCTAAAATTCTTAATGTTTTTGCAGACGCTACATTATTCATCAATAAAAACATTGAGTTTTTACCACAACTGGAAAAAGGAGAGTTATTGGATAATATCAAAAACTGGTTAAACAAATCGGCTGGGACACTGTTAAGCAAAACCTTCAGTAGTACAGCTAATTTCATTTTCGATCTAATAAATGCAATAGTATTCACCTTCCTGATACTAATTTACAAAAAAGGGCTGGTCCAGGCTTTGGTCCATTTTTATTCCCAAGAGCATAGAGGAAAGGCCTTCAAAATGTTTAAATCTGTTCAGCAGGTAGGGCAGCAATACCTTTTTGGAATGATGGTAATTATTCTGATACTGGGATTTATGAACAGTGTCGGGCTTTGGATTATCGGCATTGATAACCCTTTTCTCTTTGGGTTTCTGGCCTCTGTCTTAGCCCTTATTCCTTACATCGGAACCTATCTGGGAGCGGCCATTCCGATGTTATATTCTTTTATGTCCAATGATTCTATTTGGATGCCAATATCCATTGCTATTTTCTTTGGGTTCGTTCAGTTTATTGAAAGTAATTTTCTAACTCCAAAAATCGTGGGAAGAAATTTAAAAATCAACGCTTTAACCTCAATTTTAAGCATTATCATCGGTGCTTTGGTTTGGGGTATAGCCGGGATGATTATATTTTTACCCTTTGCCGCCATGTTAAAAGTGGTTTGTGAAGAATATGAAGAACTTAAACCCATTGCTTTGTTGTTAGGTGAGCATAATAATAATAATAATACGAAAGGCACCAAAGATAAATTTATTGGTAAATGGTTTAAGAAGATAAAAACATGGTTTTCTTGATTCCACATTTAGAAAATCAATAAATAGCATAGACATGTAAAATAAACAAGGAGAAATTATACGTAATTTAATAAATAACACAAGTGATGTCCTGCATACAGCCCGCCGTTGCAGGCACTATGCAATGTGTAAAGTAGATTTTCTGGGAATAGGCGTATGCCCCTCGGGCAAAAAGAACCATTTCGTTTCATTCTACCCCCAGGGAATGATGGATATCACTGCTGCTGTTTTGGAAAACAGGATTCCTGTTACCACCGGACTTGTGGGAGTGGCAAATGAATGTACCCTCTGCGGCATCTGCGATATCCAGTGCTATTTTGTAACTGAGCTCAGGCCCTTCGGTGAACCGTAAAGGTGTTTCACGCGGGTACGCGCCTGGAAGGCGGGCAAGTGGTCACCAACGGCGGCCGGGTGCTTTGCGTTACGGCTTTGGGAGAGAGCGTCAGCATAGCGCAACAACGGGCATATGAGACAGTGCAAAAGATTCAATGGCCGGGGGCTT
>RPPU01000366.1 GCA_003819975.1 Desulfobacteraceae bacterium | reverse complement strand
GAATATGCCCCCGCAATATCGATTGACGGCTTGGAGTTTTTCTTTACCCGTTTTAATCTAAGCACTTCGGAGGCGCGGATTTATCGGACAACCAGAGATACGATCAGTTCCGTATTTGAAGTTCCTATTTATATCCGAATTTAATTCTTTACATTTATCGCATGAGGCATTAAAAAACCGAAGCAAATTCAGGAGGGTTTATGGAAGCCAAGGTCGTATGGAAAGATGCCATGGGGTTTGAGGCGGAGTTGGACGGATTTCATTTTATGATCGACGCAGACCCCAGCGCGGGCGGTCAGCAACGCGGGCCCAAGCCCAAGGGTTTGACAGCCGTGTCACTGGCCGGTTGCACGGCTATGGATGTGATTTCGATCCTCAAAAAAATGAAGGTCAATCCGACCTATTTTGAAGTGGCCACCGAGAATCTTATTGCCGAGGAGCACCCCAAGAGATTTTTGGAAATAATCGTAAAATTTATTTTTAAAGGCGAAAATCTGCCGGTTGACAGCCTGAAAAAGGCAGTGAATTTATCCAAAGATAAATATTGCGGGGTTATGGCCACCTTGAAACCGGGTGTGAAAATATCGCATGAGATTTTTCTGAATGGGCAAAAAGTCGGAGAAAACATTTGACAGGATTAATCCCGCGAAACGCGGGATATACAGGATTTAATTTTCACTTTGATCTTTAAGCAGTGCCAAGGAGTGTCATTTCGGCGATTTTTGGCGGAATTCATGTTCCGGCTCAAACCATTGCCGGAATGACGTTTTTTTTGATCCTAAGTTTTTTTAGGATCAAAAAAACATTTTTCTTGAAAATGTCAGAAGGGAATGCTAAACAAACAGGTTTACAAAATTTTTTTTAATCCCGAAAAACATGGGATCAAAAAAAATGCCGTTTTGACCGGCCGGAACAGGAGTTCCAGCGGGCCGGAACAGGAGTTCCAGTGAAAAGCGCCGGAACAAAATCCGTACGATTGTAGGCCAGTGAACAAAGGCATTTTCATTTATCAACGACAAATTGTCGATAAAGTTGAACTAAGAGCCTATTTTTGTTAACCTTTAGAGCGGTCCTAAAAGGAAATTGAGTAAACCTTTTAAATTCACACGCCCATATTAAGCCCCGGTGCCCTGAAAAAGGGATCCATTGAGGTGGATGCGGTGGGCGGAGGAAAAACTGCGGGACAGGAGGAAAAATGGCAGCATCAATCAGTATGAAAGAACTTTTGGAAGCGGGTGTCCATTTCGGTCATCAGACCCGGCGTTGGAACCCTAAGATGAAACCTTACATTTTCGGGTCAAGAAACGGGATCCACATTATTGACCTGCAAAAAACCGTCAAGCTTTTTAATGAAGCTTATGAGTTTGTGACCCGTACGGTCGGCGAAGGCTATTCGGTCCTTTTTATCGGCACGAAAAAACAAGCCCGGGACGCGATCTTGGAAGAAAGCGAACGCTGCGGCATGTTTTATGTGGTGAACCGGTGGCTGGGCGGAACCTTAACCAATTTTGAAACCATTCGCAAGAGTATCGCGCGGCTTAAGGAATTGAATGCCATGTTTAAGGACGGCACCGTTGTCCGGTATACCAAAAAAGAAGCGTTGAAACTCGAAAAAGAAATGCACAAACTTGAAAAGAACCTGGGCGGCATCAAGAACATGGATGAATTGCCCGGCGCGGTTTTCATGGTCGATCCCAAAAAGGAATATATCGCCGTCAAGGAAGTCCAAAAATTGGGCATTCCCCTGGTGGCGATTGCCGATACCAACTGCGACCCGGATGAAATCGATTACATTATTCCGGGCAATGACGACGCCATCCGGGCCATTCGTTTGATTTGCGCCAAGATCGCCGATGCCACCATTGAGGGGCTCAAGTTGACGGAAGAACGCCGGCGCGCCCAGGAAGAACAGAAAGGCGAGCAGGCCGAACAAATCGAGGAAAAACCCAAGGAAAAGCCGGAAGGCGCCCCTGACCTGAAAACACCGGAAATCATCTTTGTTCCCCGCAAGGGCGAAATAGACGATGACGGTGACGAAGAATTTGCGGAGGATTAATACATTGGAAATCAGCGCAACATTAGTCAAAGAATTAAGAGAGAAGACCGGGGTCGGCATGATGGATTGCAAAGCCGCCCTTAAAGAAGCAAACTGCGACATTGAAAAAGCGATCGAATACCTGAGAAAAAAAGGCATTGCCACGGCTCAGAAAAGAGGCGGCCGGCAGACTTCACAGGGCCAGATCCAGTCCTATATTCATGCCGGCGGCAAGATCGGCGTGATGATCGAAGTGAACTGCGAAACCGATTTTTCCGGTAAAACCCAGGATTTTACGGATTTTGCCAAAAATATGGCCATGCAGATCGCAGCCGCCAATCCGATCGCGATCGATCGCGAAAGCATTCCGCCCGACGTTTTAGCCAAGGAACGGGACATCTACCTGACTCAGACCAAAGAGAGCGGCAAGCCGGAAAAGGTGTGGGAAAAAATCGTGGAAGGCAAGATCACCAAGTTTTATTCCGAAGCTTGCCTGCTGGAACAACCCTATGTTAAAAACCCGGACATTAAGGTCCAGGATGTTTTGAATGAATTGATCGCCAAGACCGGCGAAAATATCATTATCCGAAGGTTTGTCCGCTATCAGCTGGGAGACTCCAATGCCTAGATCAAAGCCCCGTTTTAAGCGCATCCTGCTCAAGCTGAGCGGGGAGGCTTTGATGGGCGCGGGCCGTTTCGGGATCGATCCGACGGTCCTAAAAACCATTGCCGAAGAGATTCACAATGTTCGGCGGCAAGGGGTGGAAATTGCCATTGTGGTGGGCGGCGGTAATATTTTTCGAGGGCTGAATTCCGCCGCCTTCGGCTTGGCGCGCATGCCGGGCGACTATATGGGCATGTTGGCTACGGTCATTAACGGTATTGCCCTGGGTGAAGCATTGACCGCGGCCGGTTCCGAAGCCCGGGTCATGTCGGCGATCGATATGTACGCGGTCACCGAGACCTATATTCGGGAGCGGGCCGTGCATCATTTGAGCAAAAGCCGGATCGTGGTCTGCGTGGCCGGCACCGGCAGTCCCTATTTCAGCACCGATACCGCGGCCGCCCTGCGGGCCATGGAGCTTAAGGCCGATGTGCTTTTGAAAGCCACGAAGGTGGATGGTGTTTACGATTCGGATCCGGTCAAAAACAAAGCAGCCAAACGGTTTGACCGGCTGACCTATCAGGAAGTCATTGAAAAAGATTTGAGGGTCATGGACATGACCGCCGTAGCCTTGGCTATGGAACAATCTTTGCCCATTATCGTATTTAATTTGAATAAAAAAGACCATATCAAGAAAGTCGTTTGCGGTGAAGATCTGGGTACCTTTATTTCCGGGGGAAAACAATGAAAGCAGAAATCATTGCCGAACTCAAAGACAAGATGAACAAGACCATTGACGTGCTGAAAAAAGATTTTATGCGGGTCCGGACCGGCCGGGCTTCGACGGCTTTGCTGGACGGGATCCGGGTGGATTGCTATGACACCCTGATGCCATTGGACCAGGTGGCCTCTTTATCGGTTCCGGAAAGCAGGCTGATCACCATCAAACCCTGGGATACCGGCATTATCGCCGCCATTGAGAAGAGCATTTTAAAATCGGAACTCGGTTTGAATCCGGTCAATGACGGTAAGATGATCCGGATTCCCATCCCGCCTTTGACCGAAGAACGCCGCAAGGAACTGGCCAAGTTGGCCAAAAAAATCGCCGAGGAGAGCAAGGTCGCGTTGCGCAACCAACGCCGCGAAACCAATGAATTATTCAAAGAACTGAAGAACTAGAAGGATATTTCCGAAGACGAATTTTTCAAGTGCCAGGAAGATGTTCAAACCATAACCGACGAATTCATTAAAAAGGTCGACGAGGTTTTGCATATCAAGGAGAAAGAGATCCTCGAGTTCTAAATATTCTTCGATCCTGAAAAACTTAGGATCGAAAAATATGACATTCCGGCAAGAATCGCCGGAATGAGCCGGTGCGGTCGTGCGGGTTCGTTGCTTGCTTTTCATTTGTCTACAACTTTTCGTCGATAGGATTACCCCAAGCGTTCAGGCGTCATCCTGGATTTTACCCTAAAATACGACACACACGATGAATATCGAACACCGAATAACGAATTCCGAAGCAAAAGAGACAACAAGATGCTATATTTTTTCTGATCCTGAAAAGCGTAGGATCAGAAAAAATGTGATTCCGGCCAAAGCGCCGGAATGGAAATCCGTATATTGGCAAGGTTGTGGGTTCATTATTTTTTCCCTTATTGATGACAAATGGTCGATATGTGGATTAACCTTTAGCATTCAATATTTCACGAGCGTACCGGGTTTTAGCACCCGATACTCTTGAGATATTTGTTATTCGATCTTTCCGAGATCATTGCCATGAGCCCCGATTTGGACCTCCAAAAACTACCCCAGCATGTCGCCATGATCATGGACGGCAACGGCCGCTGGGCCAAACAGCGGGGTTTGAGCCGCGTGCGCGGTCATGAAGAAGGGTCGGAGGCGGTGCGGGCCATTGTGCGGGCCAATCGCGAACTCAACATCCCCTGGCTGACTTTATACGCTTTTTCGGAAGAGAACTGGAAACGGCCCGTCTTGGAAGTCCAAGCCCTGATGCAGCTTTTGAAACGTTTTCTGAAAGCGGAATTAAACGAGATGCTTGAAAACGGCATCCGCTTTCAGGCCATGGGCCGCTTGACCAAACTGCCCAAAGATGTTCAAAAGACCCTTGCGGAAACGGCCGGGAAAACCGCGCATAACAAGCAGATGGTCCTGAATCTGGCGCTCAGCTACGGCGGCCGGCAAGAACTCTGCGACGCCATGCGCCGCATTGCGCAACGCGTCAAGGCCGGATCCCTGGATGTCAAAGACCTGGATGAAAAAATCATCGGGGAATCCCTTTATACGGCGCATATGCCGGACCCGGATTTTCTGATCCGCACCAGCGGCGAGTCCCGGGTCAGTAATTTTTTATTGTGGCAGATTGCTTATGCCGAGATTTATATCACCGATATCCTCTGGCCCGATTTTCGCAAG
>RPPU01000365.1 GCA_003819975.1 Desulfobacteraceae bacterium | reverse complement strand
GGCCGAGGGTTATGCGGAAGCGCGGCAGGGCAGCGGCACCTATGTGTTGAAAACCCTGGTATTTCCGCAGCAGCCGATCAAGCGTCTTAAAGATCCGCCCCGGCGCACGGATTTATTGCCGGATAATTCCGCTCTTATCGATTTCAGACCGGGTTTGCCGGCTCTGGATTTATTCCCGCGGGCCACTTGGAAAAGAGCGCTGGCGCGGGTCTTATTGACCGCTAAAGCAGAGCATTTCGGGTATGGCCCGGCTGAAGGGTTGCCGCAACTCAGACGAGTCATTGCCCAGTATGTGGGTCGCACGCGCGGTTTGCCGGTGGCGCCGGAGCGCGTGGTCATCACCATCGGCACGGCCCAGGCCCTGGACCTAATGTTGCGCGCTTTAGCGCCGTTGGAAACCATGGCCTTTGAAAATCCAGGGCCGGAACCGATCCACCGCCTGATCCGTATTCATCAAATCAAACCCAGACCGATCCCGGTGGACGAGCATGGCCTGCGGGTCGATCTATTAAAAAGCGGAGCGCGCGCACCCAAAGTCGTGCATGTGATCCCTTCGCACCAGTTTCCGACCGGTGAAGCCATGCGCCTGGAGCGACGCATTGAGTTGTTGAATTGGGCGGAGCAAAACGACGCCTTGATCATAGAAGACGATTATGACAGCGAATTCCGCTTTGACCAATCGCCGCCCATTGCCCTGGCCGCGCTGAATCCGGGTCAACGGGTGGTCTATATCGGCTCTTTTTCAAAAACCATGTTTCCCGGATTACGTCTGGGATTCTGCGTGGTACCGGAGAAGTTCATCAATCGCTTTTTGGAACTGAAATGGTTTTCGGACCGCTGCACCCCGGTCCTGGAGCAACTGGCGCTTGCGGAGTGGCTGGAAAGCGGGATCTTCGAGCGCCATGTGCGTAAAATGCGCGCGATCTATGCCAAACGACGCGAGACTCTGGTTAAAAGCCTTGGTGAGCGGTTTGGAAATCGTATCCATATTCATGGAGTGCCGGCCGGTATGCACATCATGGTCGATTTTTATTTAGATCTTACCGAAGCAGATCTCGCATTCAAAGCGCTGCAAGCCGGGGTCAAGGTTTATCCGGCCGGTTCTTGTTATATCGAGCAAAAACCGAAATGCCCCAGCCTGATTATGGGGTTTGGTAACCTGAATGAAGCGGCTATCGAGAGGGGCGTGGAGTCCCTTAGCCATGTTCTAAAGAAAGGGTTAATTTAACCCGGACAAGTCGTAATCCTAGCCGACATGGTGATATAGTGCATGCGTTAACCTGAAATTAATCGACAAAAGATTGTCGATATCCCAAAAATAAGTGCCTCGAGTCGCGAAAGAATCTCTCCAGAAAAATGTATATGCCTGATTTCACGGTATAATTTTATTCTCTGTCTGATCCGAAAATTTTTTATTGACAAGTTAAATATATAACAATAATATTATTGTCATAGTCATATATGACAATATATATCTAAATCATTATTTGTACGTGAAGGTTCAATCATGATTGAATTTAAACTTGATCCGAAAAGCGGGGTGCCGTTTTACCGGCAGATCATCGATCAGATCCGTTACGGCATTGATGCCGGAAATTTAAAACTGGGCGAGCAACTCCCGACCGTGCGAGCGTTGGCTGTGCAGCTCAAAGTTAATTTGAACACGGTCAGCAAAGCTTATCGGGAATTGGAAATTCAAAACATCTTGGAGACCCAGCAGGGGACCGGCACCTTTATCGGCCCGGTCCCGATTCAGATCCCGACAAAAGAACGAAAAGATAAATTAAGAAACATATGCAATGAATTTATCAGTATTGCGGCGACCTATGGGTTCGGCATTGCGCAATTGATCGATGAATTAAAGCAATATCAAACAGATTCAAAATAAATAAAACAATATAAGGAGGCAATTTATGCAATACGAAGCAAAAATCATGCGAGGGTTTAATCCAATTTCCAAGACGGTGTATTGTATTCTGCTGCTCATCACAGGGCTGATCTGTTTATGGTTGTATCCTACCTGGATACCCATGTTGATCGTTGTGCCGCTGGGCTTTCTTTTGGCATGGTTTATGGCTACCGCCATCCGCATCGTGGACCAATGGGAAAAAGCCGTAGTACTTAGGATGGGAAAATTTAAGGGGTTAAAGGGACCGGGGTTCTTTTTCATCATTCCCATTATGGATCGTATTTGCGACTACATCGATCAACGTCTGAGAGTCACCGATATTACGGCGGAATCGACACTCACCAAAGATACGGTTCCGGTTACGGTTGACGCGATTGTGTACTGGACGGTTTGGGACGCGGAAAAGGCGGCGTTGGAGGTGCAGAAATACGCGGAAGCGGTTTCTTTTGTAGCTTTAACCAGCCTGCGGGATACGATCGGAAAGCACGAACTGGCGGATCTTTTGCAAAACCGGGAAAAGATCGCGGCCGATCTGCAGCACGTGCTGGACGAGCAGACCAATTCCTGGGGTATTACCTGCAATAATGTGGGCATCAAAGATATCAACATTCCCAAAGGTTTGGCGGATGCCATGAGCCGTCAGGCCCAGGCCGAACGCGAGCGCCAGGCCCGGATCATTCTGGGCACGGCCGAGACCGAAATTTCCGAAAAATTCGCCAAAGCCAGCGAACAATACATCAACAATCCGGTGGCGTTGCAATTGCGCGGTATGAATATGCTCTTCGAGGGTATGAAGGATAAAGGCTCCCTGATGATCGTGCCGAGCTCGGCCCTGGAATCAATGAATATCGGCGCCCTGGGCGGCATGGCGGCTTTGGTTGAACTTAGCCGCAAAAACAAGGCAGAGGCGGCAGCGGAAAAAAAAGAAAAAGAGGAATAAAGGAATTTTGATCGGATGAACCTCGGGGGCATGAATCTATTGGTATTTATTCGCAGGTGAAGTGAGATGAAATAGGCGGCAAGCGAAGATGGGGGAAAAGCATATGGAGAAAAATGGAATGGTTGTATCCAAGATCCGGCGCTTGAAATTTTATCTTATCGTAGACCTAGTGCTTTTTATCATTATTGGTTTGGCATGTTGGTTTGGTCATTATCGAACCCTTGAGCATTTCAGCAATGGCTTACTAATCGGAGGGTGCATTATTTTGGGGATCGGATTTTTTAGCTTGATAGGCGGGCTGTCCGGAAGACATGACTTTGGCTATCAATATCTAAGAAACGGCAGTATTAATCAAAAGGCCTGCCAGGATGTGGCGGAAATGAATCAAAGTTATTCTTTTGTAATTGAGATGAGTATCATTGGAGTTCTGCCTCTAACGTGTGGGATGCTCCTGAAAATGATGATTTAACGAATGAGCGAAAGATTTCAAGATGCCTGAGAAATTATAAAAAATTCAAAAGATAGGTATTACCTAAACATGCTGATTTGATGAAGAGCAAGGATCATTAAAGGAGCACCGTAATGAAAAAAATTATAACAATCCTCGCTTGTGTATCGGTTCTCATTATCACAGCGATAGTCGGCATCAAGATCGTAAGGGTTACTCCAACTGCTTCCGCAGAATATGAAGGCGCCTTTTGGTCAAGCGAAAAACTTACTCCGGGATATCCCCTTGAGAAAATCGAAGTTGCCGGGACCTATAAGCAGATCGGTTATGCCTTCGGGCAATGGTATAAAGCTAAGGGTTATAAACCCAGGCCGTTGACAAACGGCCAACAAGCCATGGCGCGCGCTCAGTTTGCTTTCTATGAAAAAGTGTACCCTGCCACAGCAGAACAGATGCGCGGTGTTTATGCTGCCTATGGTCTGAATTTGGCCGATATGAACTCGGGCATTCCCGTGTATGAAAAAAAAGGTTTTCAATGCCTTCTGCCCGGAGTGATCGATAACAATACCACGCAAGAGAAGTACCAGAATGATTGCAGCGTCGTCTTCACCCGACCAGGGATGAACAAGGACGGCCATGCTCGTTTGGGTCGTAACGAAGATTGGCCTAAGGCGACTCCTCACACAGCGCTTATATTCACCTATCCGGAAAAGGGGAGTTATCCCACGGTCATTATGACCGGTTCAATGCGTGGTTTTGTAAATCTGGACGGAATGAACAGCCGGGGTCTATCGCTTGGTTCCGCTAGCGTTTATCCTTCGGGCTATCCTATCCCCGAGGGGCCAGTTTTGATCTACACACAGGCCCAACAATTGGTTTTGGAAAGATGCGCCAATGTGGAAGAAGCGATTGTCATGTTGCGGGCTTTGCCCATAGCTTTTTTATCCACCAAGTGGTTGAGTCACATTTTGTTGGCTGATCAAGGAGGTGCATCGGTTGTGGTTGAATTTCTACCTGAAGGCATCGTAGTCAGTCGTACGGACACGCCTTATCAGGTGATGACCAATAATTACTGGGTTCCTATTCGGGACAATAAAGAAGACTGTTGGCGCTATATTGTGGCTGTAAATAATTTAAAAACCACGTATAAGCAGGTAGATATGGAGGGCATGATGGCCGTGATGTCTGCAATCCGCAATTCTACTCAATGGAGTATTGTCTATGATTTGCAGGACCTGTCTTTATGCCTGGCGCTTCCGGACGATAAGTTCGTAAAAAAACATAAATTTTCTCTGTCTGATTTTATCGCGCGCATGGAGAAACGGAAAACCGGAGGAAAGTGATATCATAAATAGTGACATTGATTCTAAACAAATTCGATTCCGGGAGAATGACCAAGACTGAAAAAGGAGTGGCGTCGTTTAAACACATATATTTTAAAAGGAGGTAGTTATCCATGAGCTTTTTAAAAGGTGTATTTGGAATCGTTTGCTTTGGAATCGCGCTTATGAGCATGGCCGTACGAACCGGAGCCCAAGATACACTCCCGGTACCGGTTCGCGATTATTGGCCGACCGCGGATTGGAAAGAGTCCGCTCCGGAGCAGCAAGGTATGGATTCGCAAATTTTAGCCAAGCTGAAGCCTTATATCGAGAAGGAGCTTCCCACTATTCGCAGTGTTTTAATCGTTCGCCATGGCTATCTTGTTTATGAACAATATTTTCAATATTTCAATCGCGATTATAAGCAGGGTGACACTTCAATCACGCAAAGCATCAGCTCCGCTTTGG
>RPPU01000364.1 GCA_003819975.1 Desulfobacteraceae bacterium | reverse complement strand
GTTGCGTCGATTCTCGCGCTGGCGAATCGGTGCATGTGGCCTTCCCCATCGTTGTACAAGGTCGGCACTCCCGAGGGGTGATTTCGGAGCTCAATACTGAGCCACGCGAGGGGTTCCTCCCCTGGCCTGCGTGTTCCCCTACTAACGCTTCGCCACGCCGTCACCGGTCGTCGACGCATAGCTCGGGGGCAAGGTGGTTCGCTATTCCTTTCCCTGTAGCGGACTTTCACCGCCTATTCCACGCCGGCTTTAATCGGCGCTTTCACAACGTCCCACTCGACTTTGGCGGATCGAGAACGATTTGGAACATGTGGTTTGACGCGCGAGATTTGAAAACTCTTTTTGAAAGCGGTCCGGGGTGTCTTGTTTCGGGATTCCGGGCCGCTTTCGTCATCTACGACCGGATCGGCTGCATAGAAATAAACATGATGTGTCTTTCGATCAATATAAGTCGGTTTTCAAAGAACGCGTCTTCTTTCAGGCCTTGTCGCTTACGACGGGATTGGCTCGATTCTTCTCCAGAAGACAGGTTTAATTTGGGAATCTCTCAAAAAACAGTCGTTTTTTACACGACCGCTAAATTGGTAAAAAATACGATATCAATGTGGCAAATCACAGTTACCCTGTTACCCTTCAACTTAAATCGATAAATTTTTTCTTTTTTATATCAACTTCCAATTCCGGATAATTTTTCAGTAAGTATTCTTTTAAATAATCAACCATTGCTTGAGCTGCTTCTTCTTGATAATCACTAGCAGCAATTCTAATTATTATATCACCTTTAACTCTATAAATCATAACACCACTAACATTATAAATACTGATTTTGCGATCTGACAACCAAGTAGATATTAAATTTTTATAATTTTTTTTTTCATTCAACCAAATATCACGCAAATTTGGGTCTTCTTCCATTGAAGACAAGCCTAAGGAACGAAAAACCGCATGTAAATCATTTACCAATTTAGCGCAAATTGACTGTTCGGGATTTTTTACTTCCATTGTTTGCGAACTTGCGCAACCAAACAACAACAGAAAGCATAAAGAAAAAATTGAAAAAGCATTCTTAATCATATTTAACCCTTTCAAATGAGTAGAAATAAGGACATCTCTGACTATATTGACAAACTCGATTCGCGGCAACTAAATATCTTTAAAACAGCCAGCAAGATAATCCCCAATTATCAGGTAATCTCAGCCGGCGGGATCCCATATGCTTTGATTAACCGGATGGCGATCTTCAATTACACGCCCAGCGGTTTCCCTTCAATTATAAAGCCAATCAAATCTTTAAGCGATATTGTTTGTCCGCTGCTGTTTTTCGCCCAAGATCACAGCATGGCTGATTTCCAGCAGACCTGCGCCGATTCCATAGACAATCAGGTCGGTGATTTTCCATTCACTCGTTCAGATTATACAATATTGGGATTATTTCTGTCAAAAAACTATTTGAATTCATATTCAAATTGGGGAACAAAACATAAAAAAAGGGACCCATTGGCATGGACCCCTTTTTCATTTTTCTAAACCGTCCTCAAACTGATGAGCGCAATAATGGGTTATAAGCTAAGCTGAAGATTTAGGCTGCCTGGTAGAAATTCTCCCAGCGGTTCTTGTCTTTTGAAGAACTTTGCCCGCGTTTCTTAGCGCGGGTTTCCTTTTCCGACCAAAAAGCCGGCCGGGACTGCTTCACACCCTGAGGTTTCGGTCGGCCGGCCACAGGATCCTTTTTTATTTCATCATAATTAAAGCCTTCCACGGTCCGCCGCTCGATCGGCCGGCCCAGGATTTTTTCAATGTCCCGCAAAAGGGCTTTATCTTCCTGGGTGACCAAGGTCAAAGCGTCGCCCGAGCGCTCGGCCCGGCCGGTGCGACCGATGCGGTGAATGTAGGTCGTGGCGCAATCGGGTACATCGTAATTGATCACATGCGAAATGCTCGAAATATCCAAACCCCGGGCCGCAATGTCCGTGGCCACCAGAATCTGAATACGACCGGATCGAAATTGATCCAAAGCGTTTTTGCGCTGATTCTGCGACTTATCCGCGTGCAGCGCACCGGTCCGGTATCCGGCCCGGCTGATCTTATCCGCCACCCGGTCGGCGCGGTGCTTGGTGCGGGTAAACAGCAGAATGGAATCGGCCGTCATATCCGGAAGCAGTTTCAACAACAGATTGGTTTTCAAATGCTGGGCCACCGGATACAAAGCATGACTGACCGTGCCGGCCGGAGCCTCGATGTCCATGGCAAACCGCTTGGGATGACGCAAAGAATCCCGGATCAGTTTTTGCAAAGTCGCGTCAAACGTGGCTGAAAAAAGCAAGGTTTGCCGTTGGGGGTTCACCTGCCGGATAATCTCCTGGATGGAAGGCAAAAAGCCCATGTCCAGCATCCGGTCTGCTTCATCCAAAACCAGAAATTCCACCTGGTCCAACCGGGCGTTGCGGCGATGCAAATGATCCAGCAACCGGCCCGGACAGGCCACGATCACTTCGATCCCTTGGCGCAAAGCCCTGGTCTGGGGTTCCATGCCGACCCCGCCGTAAACCGTGGCCGATTTAATCGGAGTGTATTTCCCCAACGTCTGCACCACTTCGTTGATTTGTTCGGCTAATTCCCGGGTCGGCGTAACGATCAGGGCGCGCGTAGCGCGTTGCCCTGTTTTTTCCCGGGCTAAAAGCTTGTGTAGAATCGGCAGCACAAAAGCAGCGGTTTTACCGGTGCCGGTCTGGGCTGTGCCGATCAGATCATGGCCTTCCAAAACCGCCGGTATGGCTGCCGCCTGAATCGGCGTGGCTGTTTCATACCCGGCTGCTTGAAGACCTCGCCCCAAACGGGCGTCCAATTTAAAACTCTCGAAATTCATATTTCTTCCTTTTTTTGTCATACCAGTGAACAATAGTTGATTTGAACCCATTTTCAACCATTTAAGCTGGTAAAGACGCAAGGCCCCATGCGCTGATTCAGCGCGCGAAACATGGGTCCCAAAAACGGCAATGAATTTGGATTCTATTGTGATTAGCGGGGATTTTCCTGCCGAAATTTCTTCAAAAGAAAGGCGGGAGGGAAATAAAGAACGCTATCTGTTGGGCAATATAAGACAGAACATCCTGAATAGCAAGGATTATTATTATGTTTTTTTGATCCTGAAAAGCGTAGGACCAAAAAAACATGCATTCCGGCAAGGATTACCGGAATCAGTTTTTTTCTTTAACCCACCACCTCTGGCGAAGGACTTGGATAGGTTCTTCCGATCCGGAGAAAAATATTATTATTATTTTTAAGACCCTTATCAAGGTTATTAAGAGTAATGACCGTTCAATGCTTTGAAGTGCGCGACCAGGGCAGGAGCCCTCGTGTGACGCGTCGCCGTTTTTAAAGCGCGGACGCGTTCGCGCATTCCAAAAAAATTTTATCAATGAATTAAATCTATAATAACCATAAAACAGATAAAAAATAAATAGAATAACACATTTTTAATAAAATAGCTGAAGACTAAAAAGTTTGTCGACGGTATTATTTACCACCCCTTTTTAACGGTCAAACCAGGCATGGGGAAATGTTTGATATTCAATGTATATATAATCCCGCCGGTTCTCAACACAATCGCGGCTAAGAAAGCGTCATTAATATCAATCCCGTGGGAAATGTGCCATTTACGATATAATCCGCCTGCCGCATCCACAATGGATTGATCGACAGGTGCGGTTTTAAATTCGGATAAAAACAAATAGGTATTTTCCTCTTCTTCCGGTCGCATAAAAAAAACAACTTCTGCCCGTTGCAAAGCTCCCACCCAAAGATCAAGATCGAATTTATCTCGAATGGCTTGCATGAGACTATACGCTTTTTTTTCACCTCTTAAATGCCAAATTAAAATATCGGAATCTATATAAGCCCTCATGATTGATGCCTTTGCATGGATTTATTAAATACCTCTCGGGTTTTCTTCACGATTTCATCCGGATCTTCAGATCGGTGCCAGGCTCCTAAGGTTTTTTTCAATGCATCAACCTCTTTACCCTCTTGCCTTTTTTGGATATAAAGCGCAATGGCTTCTTCAATGACCGCTTTTTTGGAAATCCGTAACTCCTTAGAGATCATGGCAATTTTATGAATCGTGCTTTCATCAACCCTTGTTGAAAATATTTTATCCATTAGACTCACCTCCGTTACTCGGTTGCTTACGATTACATGCTAACGTAAGAAAATCATTTTGTCAACCCCCCAGCCAGGCGCTGCCGGATAAGCATATCTTTTCAATCGGCTCTTTCAACTTTAGATACCGATTGAATAACCTGATTTTTCCCTTTCGTTTTCATCGTATCCGGTAGTATGATGACCGCCATTTCAACAGGTAAACTTCATGATCCTCTATGATGTAATTATTATCGGCGCCGGTCCTGCCGGCTTATTTACCGCCCTTCAGGCCGGTCAAAAATCCGCTAAAATCTTGGTCCTGGAAAAACAGCCCCATCCCGGGCTCAAGCTCCTGTTGACCGGCTCGGGCCAATGCAATTTCACCAATATCCGGCCGATCCGCGAATTTCCCCACGCTTACGGCGAGCACGGCTCTTTTTTAAAACCGGCTTTGATGCATTTCAGCAACCAGGATGCCATCGCCTTTTTCAAACAACACGGCATTGAACCCATGGTGATCGATGAAAACGGCAAGGTTTTTCCCAAATCCCTGCAAGCCCGGGACATCTTGAATGCGTTGCTGTCGGCCTGCAAAGAACGCAAAGTCGCGATCCGCTTCCAACAGAAAGTCACCCGGATCGGCAAGCACTCTTCCGGATTGTTTCAGGTCCAAACCGCAACGGAAACCTATGAAACCAAAAATCTGGTGATTGCTACCGGCGGCAAATCCTATCCCGGCACCGGCTCCAGCGGCGACGGATACGGCCTGGCGCAAGCTCTGGGCCATAGCCTGGTTGCGCCCCGACCCGGCTTGACTCCCTTTTATATTAAAAATTTCCCCTTGGCCGATTTGACCGGAACCGCCTTTAAAGACCTCGCCGTCGCTCTATGGCGTGAAAACAAAAAAGTGAAAACCTTATCCGGCGACCTGCTTATCACTGCAAAAG
>RPPU01000363.1 GCA_003819975.1 Desulfobacteraceae bacterium | reverse complement strand
GGCCCTGGATCCGGCCGCCACGGCCAAAATCGAAAGCTTGATTCAAAAACTGAAAACCGAGCTGAGCGTGATCATCGTGACCCATAATATCGGCCAGGCCCGCCGCATCGCCGACCATTGCTTGTTCATGATCAACGGCGCTTTGGCCGAAAGCGGTTCGGCCGCGGAGGTGCTCGACCGGCCGCGCCATCCGGCCGTCAAAGCCATTTTAAGCGGGCAGGAGGGTTAGCATGAGATTCAATCGAAAACGTTGCGTCATCGTCATGATCGACGGATTTGGTTTGGACTATTATGAAAAATCGGATATGCCCTTTTTAAAAACCATGGCTTCAAAGGGTTTTTTCAAAAAAGGCAAAGCGGTTTTTCCAACCTTGACCAATGCCAATAATCTTTCCATTATTTGCGGTTCTTTTCCGGCCGTGCACGGCGTGACGACGAATTGCTATTATGATAAGGCTTCGGGACAAGAGTTTTTCCTGGAAGACCGTTCTTTTTTAAAAAGCCCGACCCTGTTCGAGCAAAGCCGCAAAGCCGGCCTGAAATCCGCGCTGCTCACCGGTAAAACCAAAACCCTGCGCATTTTAAAGGATGATCTCGACCTGGGTTTGGCGGCCCAGGATCCGGATGCGGAGACCATCGCCCTTTGCGGTCGTCCGCCCGATATCTACTCGATTGAGGTCAATTTCTGGTTATTGCAGTCCGGCATTAAACTTTTGAAATCCCGCAAAGACTTGGATGTGATGTATATCCACACGACCGATTATGCCATGCATCGCTGGGCGCCCGAGGAATCCGAATCGCAACGTCATTTGGCCGGTATCGATCGTTTGCTTGCGGACGCTTTTGCCGCAGCTCCGGACGCGTTGTTTATTGTGACCGCCGATCACGGGATGAACCCCAAAAAAAGATGTTTGGATTTACGGGCCGTCTGTGCCCGTAAAGAAACCCCCGTTCAATTTGTTTTGTCTCCCGTGGCCGATCGATTGCTGGAACATCACGGCGGGCACGGCGGTGTCGCCTATGTTTATCTTTTTAAAACGGAAGATCGGGGCAGAGTCATGGAAACGCTTCTATCCGTTACGGGAGTGGAAGAAGTTCTATCCGCCGGGCAGGCTGCCGCAAAATACGACTTGAATCCGTCGCGCATCGGCGATATCGTGGTAACCGCGGACCGCGAAACCGTATTCGGTCAACTCGACCGGGAAAGCGTTGAACTGAACCCCGGTTATCGCAACCACGGCTCCATTCATGAACAGGATATTCCTTTGATCGTCTATAACGACCCGGGCGGATATCCCGACGAACGCACCATGAAATTCAATTTCGATCTGACCCATTATTACTTTTTCTAATGAGGAGATTTATGAAGAAAAAACGACAAAGAATCGTGATCGGCCTGCTCGACGGTTTGGGCGTTCCCGCCTTTGAGTCGAGCTCCATGCCTTTCCTGAAAAAAATCGCCCTGCAAGGCTTTTATAAAACCGTCAGCGGCGTTTTTCCGAGCGTAACCAATGTAAACAACGTCTCGATCTGTTGCGGTACCTGGCCCGACCAACATGGAATTACCGCCAACTCCTACTTCAACCCCGCCACCGGCGCAGCCGAGTATATGAACGCCGCCGAATTGATCCGCGTACCGACCCTTTTTGAAAGAGCCGCCGCCTTGGGCTTGAAATCGGCCCTGCTGACCAGTAAAAGAAAAACCGCCGAATTATTCACCAAAGGCACGGAAATCCGTATCGCGGCCGAAACCGCCGCGCCCCAGGAAGAGGCCCGCTACGGTAAAGCGCCCGACATCTACAGCGCCGATATCAATTACTGGCTTTGGCAAGCCGCCCTGGACCTATTGGCGACCCGCCCGGATCTCGACATTCTCTACGTGCACACGACCGATTTTCCCATGCATGCCTGGAGCGAAAAAGATCCCGAGTCTTTAGAACATCTGCTGAATCTCGACCGTTTGCTCGAAAACGCCGCCCGCATTGACCCGGATGCGGCTTTGTTTTTCACCGCCGACCACGGCATGAATTTCAAGAGCGCTTGCTGGGATCTGGAAAAAGTCTGTCGGGAATCGGGCCTGGAGGTCCGTTTTGTGCTGAGTCCGGAACGGGATTATTACATCAAACATCATCGTAATTTCACCGGCTGCTCCTGGATATGGCTCAAAAACGAAAAAGACCGGGAACCTGTAAAAGCGATCCTTCGGAAACTGTCCGGCGTCGAGCAGGTGCTCGATGCTTCCGAAGCGGCGCGCCGGTTTCATATCGATCAAGCCCGGATCGGCGACTTGGTTGTTCTAGGCGACTGCACAACCATGTTCGGCGAAATGGACCGCCCCTTCGAATCATTGCCGTCTCATTATCGGGCGCATGGATCGCTTTATGAAATGGAATTGCCGCTGATTATCTGGAATTATCGCGATCCCCTGCCTAAACCCGACTATTTTCAAAACAATTTCAATCTGACCTCTTTTCTTTTTCCAACGACCGGTCAAGCCGGCGCTGCGAAAAATTTGCACGCATAGGAGAATTTCCCATGAACCACCTTACGATTTTTCCGGATCCACCGCTCTCCACGAGGGGTGTCGTTTCCAATCGATTTTTAAAATTGGGAGTGAAGAGCTTTCAGGAGGCTTGTCGCTATGTGTCCGAGCTGCCCTATGGGTATAATTCCGACTGCGACGACCTACTGATCCTTTTCAAGGATAACATGGGCACCTGCGCCACCAAACATGCCGTTATCGCGACCTTAGCCCACGAGCAGAAATTATTGATCAACAAAACATTCGGTATTTATGCAATGACCGAAGAGATCGTGAGCGGCACAAATCGGATATTGAAAAATTATGCTTTACCCTATCTCCCCATGCCGCACTGTTTTTTATCCTTTGCCGGATACCGCGTGGATCTGAGTGCCGGGAACCGGAACGGCAAAAACAAACCCATTGAAGAATTTCTGTTTTCTGCCGTCGTCGCTCCCGCCATCACCGCGCAAACGGAATATTTACTCTATAAAGAAGCATTGCTGAAAAGCATTTTGATCAGGCCGGAAATGCAAAGCATCTCCCTGACAACCGTTCTGAATGCTCGCGCCCAAGGATTGGAGTTGTTAAAATCGAAAATATCTTTCGATTCTCAAACCTACGACGACAAAGGATTGCCGATCCCGTTCCCGAATCACAACCTGGATGGAATAAAGCCATCTCCGGTTAAAATAAATCGAGAATCAATCAGCGACGCTGGATTAAGAGTCTAACCCGGATAAACCGGAAGACTTCAGCGAAGTGGGGTTCGTTTTTTCAGACGGCAACTAATGGCATTCGGGCGTTAACGCAAGCGCCGCAATGATAAAATTTATTCGGTTACAGTTCATATCATTCGGGTGTCGGCAAAGCATAAGTGTCGCGCTTGCCGATCTTACGATAACGTTTCGTGTTCAGGAAGTTACCGTCTGAAAAAACGAACCCCACTTCGCTGAAGGTGGATAAAAATTATTGCCATTTTGAGCGCAATTTAACTTTTAAGATACTAAATGTTTTTTTGATCCTGAAAAGAGATAGGATCGAAAAAATTTTATTGTTTAGGCCTGCAACAGTGAGAGCATTTCAGCGGCATCTGTGGTCGGTTTTTGGCAAGTTTGCTCCCGGCAAACATAAGCCGCGGCCCGACCCTCTATGGCGCCGTAATTGCGGATCATGGGCACAACCCGGTCGATCAACGAATGAAAAGGGACGGAGGAAAAGGGAAATTATGTATTCTTCAACGAAAATAATCCCTTCCCCGGCAGCGACAGTTCGCTTCCGGAGAAGGGACCCTGGAGGAAAGGCGCTGAATGCGCCCCTTGGGAGCCGGGTATTATTTCGAATTTTTATCTAATTTGCGTCCCCTCCGGATCAGGAAAACCGGGAGCAGACCCAAAACCATGAACCAGAGATTCCAGCCGCCGGCCGCGGAGATGAAACAGCCTCCGCCGCCCCCTCCGCCGCCGCTTTCTCCGGAACCCCCGCCGCCCCCGCCGCCGCCCTGGACCGTAATCGCGGCCGTGTTGCTGTCGGCCTGATCCGCGACATTGGAGACCCGCACCCAATAAGAAGTCGTTTGCGTCAAAGCCGGGGTGCTGAAGGAAGCATTATCGGCGCCCACCGGGTTTGCGGTATCGCCGCTTTGCCCGCGATACCACCGGTAATGCAGGGGGGGGGCGCCGCCGGCCGCAACCGTCAACACCGCGCTCTGGCCGCTCGCAATGGTCCGGGATTGGGGTTGCTCCGTTATGCTCGGCGCCGTATTTTGGGAAGTTATCGTGAAAAAGCTGTCGGAATAATCCTCATAGTCGGCATTGAAAACCCGCACGCGGTAATCGGTTCCCGGCTCCATATCGGCCGGAATGTCCCAGGTCAGGGAACCGGCTGAAGCCTGGGCCGCGCCGAGCGGACCGATGCGCGTGTCGCCCCGGTGTAAATCCAGGGTCACGTCGCCGATTACGTTATGGGCCACCCAGGCGATATCAATGGCGGACCCGCGCAGAAAACGTTCATGGCCGTTGGGATAGGTCAGGCGCAGACCGGGAAGTGCTTGCATGTTTTTAAATCCCTCCTGAATGCGCCACCCCGTGTTTTGCGGATTGCTCCATTCATAAGCGCCGGCGTCGCAGCGGATATTCCAGGGGCGGGCGGTACCGTTGAAATCGATGGGGCTGCCGCCGGATATGCGGTCCCGGAAAGGGGATGCCGCCGAGGGATAAAAATCAAGATTGGGGACGACGGCGGTCGGGGTCACCGCCAGAAAATCGGCCAAACCGTTACCCGCGATCGCGCCCGAACCGATGGTGCTGGTGCCGTAATAGACGTTGTCACCGACCTGAGCGCTCCCGGTCGAGCCGTTGATCGCCGAACGGTCGTCCTGGTCCTGGTAAGCGATGTTTCCGGTAAAGGAGACCTTGTCGCCCGTGCTTCCCCAGCCCGATATATTGATACAGCGCGAACGGCAGCGGAATACGGTATTGTTGCGCACGGTCAGATTTTCGACATGATTCGGGCCTGAAAAAGACTCGTCATTGTAAGTCTGCAGCATGATTCCATAGCCCGCGTCGAAGACGATGTTGTTTTCGACCAGGGCATCCGACATCGCGTTG
>RPPU01000362.1 GCA_003819975.1 Desulfobacteraceae bacterium | reverse complement strand
CCTGGGGGTCAGCGGAAACAGTTCTTGCGCGGATCACAATATCGCCTGGAAGCTCCGGAATCTGCTCGAATTGGATTATGTTCCCGCCGGGGTCAGTTCCACGCAAGACGATAACATCGTCTATGACATTGTCAGCGGCGTGAGCGCGAGCGGTTGGGGACATCCGGAATGTTCGAACGCGGCCACGAGTATCGGTAATCAATTGCCCGTGACCCATCCGATCAGAAAACCATAGTTTTTTCCGCCTTAACTAAAACCGTTGGGGTTCCGGTTTTGGTACAACCGGAATCCCGCGATTTCCTTTTACAAATCCATCTTCTTTCCTCACGGCACGCCCAAAGACAATCTGCCTTTCTTTTGGGGAAATACCGGGAAAAGGGGAACTTTTTATATTTAATGCCCACCAATTTGATTCCGGCGTTTCGTTTGTTGAACATCGATCAAAGGCACACGCCCGCGATCCTGCGGTTGTTGACCGCCCATGAATTGACGCATGCCTGGCAGCACCAGGTTGTGGATTTCCAAAAGTTCGATCGAATCGCTAACTTGGACGAGAAACTGGCCTATGCCGCGGCCATTGAGGGACATGCGGTTTTCGTTCAACAACAGATCGCGGAAGAACTGGGGTTGCAGATCCCTCAGGCGGAATTATTGCGGTTTTTATCGGCCGAATCGGTTGTTTTCCGGGAACCGCTATTGGAAATTATTAAAAATATAAACAATGTCCAGGATGAGAAAAGATATTTGGAAGGGCAAAAGTTTATTCAATATCATCATGAGCAGGGCGGCAACGATCGAGTATGGGACATTTTAGCCCGCCCACCCGTTAAAACCGCGATGATTTTTCATCCGGAAACCTACAGCCCGACCCAAGCGCAAGAAACCGATTACACGGCTTTGTTCGAAGACATCAATAAAACATATAGCGGCAGCGATTGGAACAGCGAGAACACGGAAATCGGGGAAATGACCCTTCGCTCCCTGTTGATGGCTTTAGATAAAAACGATTGCGAGGAAATGGTTTCGAATGTTTCGCGAGTTCAAAATTTCAGTTTGAGAAAGAACGAGAACGAACACAAGAAATTGTTCGCCATGGTCGTGATTTTAAAAGACAACCTTTTTATAAACAAAGGTGTAAAACTTTTGGGGCAAAGAGTGCAAAAAATGTTCGAGGCTCTTCAAGGCAGCGCCATTGTCAGTCTGCAGGATTTTTTAATGGAGGATGTTCCCGGAATTCAAGCCGATAGCGCCGTTAAAGTTTCATTTAAATAGGCGATGATTATTCATTTTGGAGATTTTATCAAAACCCTACCAAAGCAAGACGAGGCGATTATGTATATCGGCAAAGGGAATGTTATCATTGGGATCAGTTCGTCCGATATGAACCTGACCGACGAAGACATGTTGAACATGGCGAAGAACATTTTCGATCGGTATGAGCTTATTCAAGCAGCCAAGCAATAGTTTAAACGGCATAGGATCAAACACATTAAAGTATCCGCGTGCATTGATTGTTTCAATTGCACGGGCTTGAAGCGAAGTCTATGGCCTCGCTTGTTTTAGCAATGAATAAAGGGGATCTCTAAAAATGGGTTTTATCGGCAAGTGCGTTCTAATAAAATCAGCTACATAGCAATTGAAAAGCATTAAAATACCGAATTTTTAGAGGTACCCTAAAGCCTATTCCAACACCCCGCGGATGCGGCGCACGCCGGCGGAACCGGCTTCTTCTTTTTGAAGGCGGAAATGCCCCAGGGCGCCGATGTTTTCCATGTGCGAGCCACCGCAGATTTCCTTGGAAAAATCGCCGATGGTGTAGCCTTTGACCTTCTCATCGTAACGGTCGGTGAAGAGCCCGATCGCTCCCTGATCCTGCTCTGGAAACCCCTTTTCGGTCGACCTGGCCGTGACCGTCTCGGCTGTCTCGCGACCGGATTGTTCAAAGGCGGCAAAAAACAACGCCCGGTCCCTGGACCGGCAGCCGATCAATTTGGAAACATCCGAGCCCGCCTCATTTCAAGCCCCACCTTGACATTTTTCCCTCAGGCTGATAATATGAGAATCAAAGAGTCGGAATTTCTGATTTTCATCATTTCATCAATACGCTTCATAATCTAAAACCGGAGGGGGGTTCACATGGCTTTAGTCAGGGTAAAAAAACGTTTCCAAATCACGCTACCCAGCGGCCTTTGCAAACAATATAAAATCGTGGAGGGTGACTTTATTAACATTGAAAACAAACAGGAAGGCATGGTGCTTAAACCGGCCAAAGTCATAGAGCCTGACCAAGAGTATTTTTATAGCCGGGAATGGCAAAAGGCCGAAACCGAAGCGGATAAAGATATTGCCCAAGGCAAAGTTTCCGGTCCTTTCAAAAGCGCCAAAGAGTTAATTAAAGCCTTGGAAAGATAGATAATGATGCACTTATCCTTCACGGCTAAATTTAAAAAACAATATGCCAAATTACCCCAGCCCATTAAAGAGCTTACGCAAAAGCAACTGGGGTTTTTACTTACCAATCCCCAGCATCCGTCTTTGAATATAAAAAAAATGCAAGACCCCCGTAATATTTGGGAAGGCCGCATTACATATTCATACCGCTTTACTTTTCAGATTTTAGACGATGTCTATCTTTTGCGTACCGTTGGCACTCATGATATCTTGAATAAACCGTAAGATTCTTTTGCCCTCCCGGGCTATAACAATTTTACCCATGAAAAGCTTTAAAAACAATAGATTGTTAAGAAAAAACCGCTGAAAAAACGCTGAATCAGCCGAAAAGGCAGATGCCGAAATGCATGAACTAAGGCAAAAATACAGCCCGGCTGCCAAAACAGATCGTCGGCATCACCGGCCGGAACAAGATCGAGATCGTGCTGCAAGGGCTGAGCAACGAAAAAGAGATGCATGAAGTTATCGGCCACAAGCCACGATCAAAAAATAATGTCCTCATTGCGGTAAAATCGGCTCCATCACAGAAAAAAGGTTGATTTTTTGAGCTGTTTTAACTTTAATTTACTCATCTCTTGAGTTCCCCTGTCTTTTAAAAATAACAATCGCTTTCGGGCGGTATATTTTTATATAAATCAGGACTTATCTGTTTTTGCAAGTGTTCTTAATTATGTTAATTTTTTCTTGCAGTATGTTACTCATTTTTGAGGATTAGACAGAAAACGGCCTAATCACTTGTTGGACGGACGCCTTCGGCGCAGAGGAAAATTTGAAAGAAATCTACTTTCACGAAGATGATTATTGTCAAATTGAATTAGCTCCAATTGAAAACGAAGAATACATTAAGCAAGAAATAGATGCCATAAATAGCTTTTCAGAACAGCACAAAGCACCAAATGGAATTGGGTGGACCGAAATGTATATGAGGAAAGAGCCTCAATGTACATTAAAAGATAAGCTGATTGGCATAAACGAATTTGAAGAAACAGTAGGAAATGCAATTGGTAAATACGATGAAGTCTATACCGGATATAGTACCTATAGGGAAAAGTGTAAAAACACAAATGGATATGGAGATGATAAAGTAAAGTTGTTTGTAGAACATAATGGAGGTATAATTACTCATATATGGTTTGATTTTCTTTTAGCTGATGATGAAACAGCCATACGGCTGAATGATATATTAATGAAAATTACCGAGCGTTATGATTTATTATTTGTACATTGGCCTTGGGGGTTCTATTCTAGGCCAAGAATAGATGATGGCTTATTCAATACACTTAAAGGTGCAAGTAATGAATTGCGAAATAGATTGAAAGAAATTAATGATAAGAAAGAAAAAAAGAAGAAATGGTGGGAAATTTGGAAATAGCGTCCAACAATTGCTTCAACCTGGTTCGGCTATGTCACGATTCTTGCTTGTCGTCGCTACGCTCCTCGGCAAGAATCGCGTCATTACACCTCGCAGGTTAAGCGCATGTTATAGAAAGAAATGAATAAATCAGAAAATCATATTTCAAAGAACTTGATTGATTTTATTGACCACTGCAACGGATATACGAATGCCGGAAGGCATGGCTTTTGGTTTCTTGATGAGGTGTATAGCGCAGATCCGATTCGGGTAGAAAAAGCATTCAAGAAGTGCTTGGGCACGTTGAAAAAGATGAATGAAGAAGGAATCGACAAAGAATCGGAATTTGTGCTGGTTGATCGTATTTTTGAACTTAACTACCGAACTTTGGGGCGTTATCTGAACGGAAGAATCAAGAAAGATGTTATGAACAGTCTCCAGAAGATCAATTATTTTGTTCAGTCCATCGTTTGTCGCGATGTAAAGGACTTGGAGAAACACTATAGACTAAACAGGAATCTATAACCCGTATGTGCAGCCAATCGCCGCCACGCGGCTTTGGCTGACACTTTTGTTAGGCGTGCGCGTGAGAAAGGGAATATGGTAGAAAAAAGAGATACCTTTGACTGCGATAGTCATGGAAAGGGGTACATAACCTATGTGTGCGAGCATTTAGCAGACAACCCCTCCCAGGAATGGTTCTCGCGAGAATCGACTAAGGATAATCCATGGCCAGATGCATGGTGCGGCATCTGCGATGTTGAGTTTTTAAAAGAGGGTGAATGGAACGAAAGAAACGAAAGCTGTCTAAAATTAAAGTTACTCTGCCATCAATGTTACGTAAAGAAGAGATCACAGTCGACTACCTAACGAATTGCTCTATCGATCGGCGCAAACTGCGCGCGGCCGTTGAGCTCAAGCGTTAGCCCAGCATCTAATATGAGAGAACTCAAAACTGACAACATTATAAAAGAGATCAATGATTCGGAAGCCGAGCTTCTCCACGAACTTGATGGGCGAGCTGCCCGTCTTTGGGAACGTATTCGCATTGCCCCGGAGCAGTGGTCGCACAATCAGTATGCTGGCCTCGGTCCTGTTTGGGTCGTAGGAGTCCTCGGTAAGCGGTGTTTGTACCTTAATAGTGTGGAAGGAGGCTGGGGCTGGGGTCGGTATGCGCGTTGGGGGCAGGTCAGCGAATACCATTGGGAGCAACAAGACATACATCATGTAATCTTCCAAACACTGTTTGCGATCGACAATGGTGGGATGGGCTAACGAGTCATTTCAACCGATGCCGCTACGGCGTGGCTGAATTTCACGTTTGGCAGTATGATAACGAAAAAGGAAAAATAAGGGTGATAAAAAACCAAAAT
>RPPU01000361.1 GCA_003819975.1 Desulfobacteraceae bacterium | reverse complement strand
TTCCAAATCCTCATTGACCTTCACGATTTCTCCGGAAATGGGGCTGACCAGCTTGCCGATCCATTTGCGAGACTGGATTTTACCGCAGGTTTCTCCCTGGCTGACTTCATCCTCTTCTTCCGGCAGGTCAATGTAAACGACATCGCCGGCCTCTTTTTGGAAAAAATCGCTCATGCCGACTTTCACCTGATCGCCTTCGATCTTGGCCCAACTGTGGTCTTTGTTAAAATAGAGTTCGTCCGGCATATTGTAGCCTTTGATATTTGCCATGGTTCCTAACCTCCTATGCTTTTTGATTTGGGTCTTATTACGTTCAAACGTTTTCCGCGGCAGGCCGCAGGGTATGCCTTTTTTAAAACTTTTATAAATCCGCCCAAGCAGATTTACCTATCAAGAAATTCGCGTTTTCGCCGGGTTTCCCGATTGGGCATTTCTTTTATCATCGAATATTGTTTAGATCAAGATAAACCGAACCGATCCGGAACTAAATTTTAAGCAAGCGCCACTCCTTTGAGTTTACAATAATCCCTAAGGCTATCCCGGGTGCTGTCAAAGGCCAGTTCATCCCATGGAATTTGGGAGGGTTCAAAAAGCTTGGCCTCTAGGGTCTCATCCCGGGCCGATAATTCACCGGATATATAAAGGGCCCGGTAAACAACCAAGACAACCCAATTGCCGGCGTAAGAATATAAACCATGCAAGCCGGTCAGCCGGGTTTGGATGCCGCATTCTTCTTCGGTCTCGCGCAAAGCAGCCGCTTCCACGCTTTCGCCCCGGTCCACATAACCGCCCGGCATGACCCACAGGCCTTTTTGCGGGTTAAAGGCGCGTTTCGTAAGCACGATGTGGTCGTCCCATTCCACAATGGAACAGACCGCCACCTTCGGGTCCAGGTAAAAAACGAACTTACAGGCCGAGCAGATCAAACGAAGGGGCTCTTGGTCTTTGAGCGCACGGGATTCCAGCTTGGCGCCGCAGACCGGGCAAAATGAAAAATGGCTTTCATTGAATTGCATGATAAACCTCTTGACTCCATCCCTTCCTATCACTTAACCTTTTCTTCTGCAAGTCGATATCCTTAAAAAATGGAGTCTATCAGATCGGCTATGAACGAGGAACAGGTTTTAAAACTGCCGCTGGATCCCGAAATTCTCAGCATGAATTTATTGGAAAATCCCGGGGTCTATCTTTTTCAAGACGCCGACGGCGCGGTTCTTTATGTCGGCAAGGCCAAGAATCTCAAGAAAAGGGTTTTATCTTATTTTCGCGCTTCAAGCGACCGCTCTTCCAAAACCGCCCGTATGCTCAAGGCGGCCAAGATCTTGGACTATATCCTTACCGGCACGGATAAAGAGGCTTTTATTCTTGAAAGCAATTTGATCAAGAAGCATTTGCCGCGTTACAACATTATTCTGCGGGACGACAAGCGCTATCCTTCGTTACGGCTGGACCCGCGGGAACCCTATCCCGGGATTACCGTGGTGCGAAAAGTTAAAAAGGACGGCGCTTATTATTTCGGGCCGTTTTCATCTTCCAATGCCGTGCGCAGCACCCTTAAATGGATTGAACGGATTTTTCCTTTGCGTAAGTGCAAAGGAGCGCATTTACCGAAGCGCTCCCGGCCTTGTCTGAACTTCCAGTTGGGTTTTTGTTTGGGTCCTTGCATTCATCCGGTCGCGGCCGGGACTTATCTGGAGTTGGTGGAGCAGGTCCGGATGTTTCTGCAAGGCCGCAATCGCGAATTGCTTTTTACCCTGAAAAACAAGATGGAAACGGCGGCCGAAGCCCGGAACTTTGAAGAAGCAGCCCGGTTGCGCGATCAGATTCTGGCCATTGAAAAAACCATTGAAAAACAACATGTGGTCTCGAATAAAACGGACGATCTGGATGTGATCGGTCTGGCCCGGAGCCCGGGACACTCCCAGGTGGCTATTCTTTTTGTTCGCGAGGGGCATTTAACGGGCAGTTGCCATTACCCGGTTAAGGATGAAGGCGGCGCGCCCGGCGAAATCATGGAAGCGTTTCTGACCCATTATTACAGCCGGGCTGCTTTTATCCCTTCAGAAGTATTGGTCTCCGATCTTCCGGAAGAACCGGAAGCGATAGCGGAATGGTTGACCGATCAGAAAAACAAAAAAGTGGTTCTTATTCAACCGCAACGCGGCCAACAGGCCGGCCTGATCAAAATGGCAAAAGCCAATGCTGAAAATCAACTCCAGGCCCGGCAGTCCCTGCAGATGGAGGAGCTTCTGCAAAAAGTGCAAACAGCCCTACAATTGAAAAAATTGCCCCGTTGGATTGAAGCGATCGATATTTCAAACCTTTCCGCAGAATTGGCGGTCGGCGCTATTGTGGCTTATCGGGATGGCCGGCCGGCCAAGGAAGATTTTCGTAATTATAAAATTCAACAGAAGACCGGCATTGATGATTACGGCATGATGGCCGAATTGATGCGACGACGCCTGGCCAAAGGCAGCTTGCCCGATCTTTTCCTGGTCGATGGCGGCAAAGGTCATCTTATGGTAATGCAAAGACTATTGGCGGATCGTGCCAATAGCGATGGGCCGGAATGGGCGGCCATTGCCAAAGAACGGGATGGCGAAACCGGTGATAAGATATTCATTCCGGGTCGAAAAAATCCTCTAAACCTCAAACCGGGCGATCCGGAGCTGCATTTTTTGATGACCATTCGAGATCAGGTCCATCGCCGGGCAGTAGGTTTTTTGCGTCAATTGAAAAAAGAAAAAATGTCCGAATCTATTTTAGACCTCATACCAGGGATAGGGCCTAAGCGAAAAAAAGCCTTAGTTCAACATTTGGGGGGTATTGAGGCCATTTCAAGCGCTCATCTGGAGGAATTGCTTGAAATTACCGGCCTAAACAAGGGGTTGGCACTGAATATTTTAGATTTTTTTAAAAATATAAGAGATAATGATTGACATTCAAGATTAGATTAGGCTAAATGAATGTTATTATAAGTATATTAAATTTGGCCTTTCTCGTTTATTTAAATTGGAGTGGATTCATTGAGCTCAAGCAGGATCGCCATAATTTTCGTGCCCGGTGGAAAGAGAGTAAGGCAAATTGAATTCCCCGGATATTTGTTTAAAATTCTGCTGTCCATTTCCGCAGTTCTTGCGGTTTTTTTATTGTTCATATTGGTCGATTATACCCTGATCAAAATAGACACTCCCGGGCTGAGCAAGCTTAAAAAAGAAAATCAGGAAAAAGAGCGTCAGAACAACGCGTTGGCCCAAAAGATCATTGAGATGAATGAGAATCTCAAAGAATTGCAAAAACTGGATCAAAAGTTACGGGCCATGATCAATCTTGAAAAAAACAGCCCCAATCAAAATCAAGTTCTGGGAGTCGGTGGTTCCAGTCCGCAAATGGCGGGTTCTGAGTATTCGATTGAAAAAGTCCGTAATATGCACCGTTACAGCGATAATCTGAAAACCGCCATCGCGATTCAGATGACTGAAAAAAAGGAACTTTTCGGATATTTCGATAAGCAACGTTCCATGTTGGCTTGTACGCCATCGGTCTGGCCGGTCAAGGGCTGGGTCAGTTCGGATTTCGGTTACCGGGTTTCACCTTTTACCCAGGAAAAAGAATTCCATCGGGCTCTGGATATTGTTGCCAGGGAAGGAACCCTGATTATGGCGCCGGCAGACGGCGTGGTGGTGGCGGCTTCCAGCACGGACTATGGATATGGGAATTTGCTGACCGTCAGTCATGGGTATGGCTTGAAAACCAGGTATGCTCATCTTTCGGCCTTTTTAGTCAAACCGGGCGATCGGGTCAAACGCGGTCAAGAAATCGGCAAGGTCGGGAACACCGGCCGCTCAACCGGCGCTCATCTGCATTATGAAATTTTACTTAATGAAGTGCCTGTAAATCCCCAGCAATATATTCTCAATTAAAACCCGCTCCCGTCTTTATTTTTTTCTTTCCGAACCGACTTTTTCTTGAACAGCCCGTTGTGTTTTTTGAAAAACAGGTTATGTTTTTTCAATTCTATCATAGCTTTCGTGTTTTCATCCTGAGATTAATAGGATATAATATCGTTCCGATAACCTCAAAACGACTCCGGACAAACCCGGATGCAAATCAAGCCGAATAATGATTTTTAGCCATAAAATGGAATCGGGGCGGCCCTTATTCGCAAATTTTGAAAGGAAGCAGAAACCAGAACTATGATCACTCAATTTTTCAAACGCATATTCGGGAGTAAAAATGAACGCGAATTAAAAAGAATCGCTCCTTGGGTGGCGGAGATCAACCGCCTGGAGCCCGATTTTCAGAAACTTTCCGACCCGGAACTGAGCGCCAAAACCGTCGAATTCAAAAACCGATTGGCCCAAAATGAACCCTTGGACAGCCTCCTCCCGGAAGCTTTTGCGGCCGTACGGGAAGCTTCGGTACGGGTTTTGGGCATGCGGCATTTTGATGTGCAATTGATCGGTGGGATCGCGCTGCATGAAGGCAAGATTGCTGAAATGAAGACCGGTGAGGGTAAGACGCTGGCGGCGACTTTACCTCTTTATCTCAATGCGTTGACCGGCCGAGGCGTGCATCTGGTCACGGTCAATGATTATTTGGCCAAGCGCGATGCCGAATGGATGAGCGGTATTTACCGCATGCTGGGCCTGACCGTGGGAACTATTGTGCATGGGATGAGCGATGAAGAGCGCAAACAGGCCTATGCCTGCGACATCACCTACGGCACCAACAACGAATTCGGCTTCGATTATCTGCGCGATAACATGAAATACGATGTGAAAAGCCTGGCGCAGCGCGACTTTTATTATGCCATTGTGGATGAGGTGGACAGCATCCTGATTGACGAATCCCGTACACCATTGATCATCAGCGGGCCGGTCGAGCGCGATCAAAACATGATTTATGACGAGGTCAAGGCTTCGGTCATTAACTTGAAAAAGAAGCAGGGCATGGTGATGCGGGGGATCCTGCAGGAGATCAAGAACCGGCTGCAGCAAGAAGACGAGAGCGACAAGACCATCGAGATGCTGGTGCAGGTCAAACGGGGGGATCCTAAAAATCCGGTTTTTCTGGATCTGATCGCCAATAATCCCGGGCTTAAAAAACAGATCGATCGGGTGGAAGCTCTGCTCAGCGCCCAGAAAATGCTGCCCGAGATCGACCAGGAACTTTATTGC
>RPPU01000360.1 GCA_003819975.1 Desulfobacteraceae bacterium | reverse complement strand
TTCTTCAACTGCCTTTCAATGAAAATCAAGTCAACCTAGCCAGTCGCGGTAGGGTTACTCGTTACCGAGCATCCCCCGCACGGATCCCGGCGTGCGGAACTACCGCACCGGGCTCTTGCCCTCGGTAATGACGTAGAAGCATTACACTTTTCGTATCCAATCTAAACCATGTGACAAGTCATATCTGCCGCTGAGTGCAGGACCTGCCGATTCAAACCAGAATTCCCGTCAGTCACCAGCCTTTCCTCCGAAGTCTCCGCCACCGGTTTCCCCCGATTTTGTTCGGCTCCCTCACAGGTACTACGCCGATGTCCGACTCCTCAGCAGCGTGCAGGTCACACGAGGGCGTCCGCCCTTGTTGGGCGCATATGCTGTTCGCTTTCCCCGACCGATCCATTCGATTTCTAATGGATGCCGCTGAGATCTCCCGATTCCCGCTCATGGAACTTGCATGCATGCTCAGGTCTTTGACTCCGGAGAGTTGCGTCGATTCTCGCGCTGGCGAATCAATGCATATGACCTTCCCCATCGTAGTACAAGGTCGGCACTCCCGAAGAGTGATTTCGGAGCTCAATACTGAGCCACGCGAGGGGTTCCTCCCCTGGCCTGCGTGTCCCCCTACTAACGCTTCGCCACGCCATCGCTGGTCGTCGACGCATAGCTCGGGGCCAGGGTGGCTCGCTACGCCTTTCCCTGTAGAGGACTTTCACCTCCTATTCCACGCCGGTTTTGATCGGCGCTTTCACTACGTCCCATTCTCTTCATTCTCTTCCGTCCCATCCTTAAGACTTTCTTAAGATCTCCTTTTTACCAAGACCGGGCCTGTAACAGCCCTTGTAAAATGAAGACAACGCGGATCAGCGAGACCGGGGTTAAGCGATTTTTCCAAGTCAAAAACCGGGCTGGCCGGTCCCGATCCGGTCGCTTTCGGCCTGTCAAACAAAAGAGTGTAAGATAAAAGTCTCAACCGTTCTTGGGCTAATTTCAATTTTCAAGGCCAATCAGGGGGGACTCCGTAATCACGGACTCCCGCGAACTCCCATTGAAATCAATCCCACAGCTATCCCACAGTCAGACATGTGGACAATTTATACCATATCTAACTTGACAACATAAAAAGTAACATATAAACTACTATTTAAGCTTTTATAGATTTTTATATCCCATCAAAACAATATTTTTTGAAAATTCATGCGATAATTAGAAAAATAATTAAGGAACGCTTTATGATGTTGGGTAAAAAGATTAAACAGCTCAGAAAAGAAAGGGGTTTTTCTCAAAGTGATCTTGAGAAAAAATCAGGGGTAAACTCAAAACTCCTTAGCAAGTACGAAAACGGCAGGATCATTCCAACTGCCGACACCTTGCGTAAGATCGCCGAAGGGCTGGAGATCAGCACCGATTACCTGCTTTTCGATAACGCCCCAAAGGACGGCTTGAGTCAATTGGAAGACCTGGAACTTTTTGAAAAATTCAGGGAAGTGGAACGAATGGATCTGGAGAATAAACAAATGATCAAAAATCTAATTGATGCGGTTATTATCAAAACCAAGGTACAACATGCCTTGAAACCGCTCCATGAAGAGCCCTGGGGTGATCGGATGCACAAGACCCTGGCCAAACTCCGGGAAAGAGCCAAGGGCTATTCGGAAGATCAGATCATGGAAATTGTCGACGAAGCGGTTAAGGCGGTAAGGCTTGAGGAAGAAAAAAGAGCACATTAGGGCGGTTATCGACACCAATCTTTTTGTGAGCGGCCTCTTTGTCAGCCGGGGCTATCCCTCTCAACTCCAGGATTTATGGGTCAAAGGCGCTTTTGAACTGGCGGTTTCAGAAGAGATTTTGACGGAGATCGGAAACACCCTCCTGAAACCCGCTATCCGTCAAAGATTGCAGCTTGAGCCGGGGGAAGAAAACGAGATCGTCGCTTTGGTGAGGGAAAAGGCGTTTGTCGTAACTCAAGACGTTTACCGAACCGACAGAATCAGCAAGGATGATCAGGACAACAAGTTTCTCGCGTGCGCCCTGGAGACCAAGGCCGATTACATTGTTTCCGGCGACAACCATCTCTTGGAACTGAAGCATTTTCACGAGATCCAGATCGTGGATGCCAGATTTTTTGTCGGCAAAATAAAAAGAAAATAAAGCTCCGGACCTGATCTTGACCGCTCCCTGCGGTCGCTCCTGAGCCCACCGGCCTGGTTTTCGGGCCATCCGATAATTTGCGCTATATAATCGGTCAAAGCCAAAAGCCGTGCCAGTCAACTGCAACTGTCACGGCTTTTGCACCTCTTACATAACGCACCGGCCATTATGCAATCGGTAAAAGCCAAGAGCCGTGCCGGTCAAAACCAACCGTCACGGCTCTTGCACACCTCTTACATAACACACAGGAATAGAGTTTTATCGGTCGTCCCGCCTAAAAAAATGGAACGATGATTGATAAGGCACTTTGCTATTAAAAGAGTTATGAGATTGATTTTAAGCGCGGGATGACGGATAAAACGTGTTGAACGAAGCCGCTTTGGCACGGAGGTTGTATATGGGGATTATATCCGGTGCTTTTGCGAGCCCCGAGCGTTCCGTTGCAGAAAAAAGTATGCAGGGAATCTTCGATCCAAATCCAGCACATGCCCTTTGTTCATTATTTTCATCTCAAGCATGCATTCCTCATCGTCAATTTTACAATGCGCCATTTTTAAGCATACTGATCCGTTCCCCCAAACAGGAGTAAAAAAAGAGTTCGGGTTTCAAGCCGAGATATGTTAAAGAACCGTGAGCGTTAAGCCGTATTCCGAAAGGATTGCCTGCGAATGATCTCAGCCGGCGACAAACCCGATCCTCTGTGGATTTCGGTAAAACAATGCATCTTTCCGGTTTTACAGCACGGGCAAAGAGAGATATCCACACCGATAAGGCCGGTCATTACTTCCTCGACTAATTTTTTTATAAGCGGCGCCGGTTCCGGCTGCCGCAAAAAGCTCCGGATGAGTTTCAAGCCTTTGGTTTTATTCCGTTGGGCCAAGAAGCCGAAATGCCTGATACGAGCAAATCCTTTGGGCAGGACATGCAGCAGAAAACGTCTTATAAACTCGATCGCTTCGATGGTTGTTTGCTCCGTCTTATGGGTCGTGCGGTTCTTGTATTGAAAAGTCACGCGACCGTCTTTCAGAGATAAAATCCGGCTGTTGGAAATGGCCACCCGATGGGTATAACGGCCGAGATATTCAAGGACATATTCGGGTTGTTTGATCGGCTCCTTGACGTAAACCACCCATTTTTTGGCATAGAGGATGTTTTTAAATTCCTTGAACTTTTCAACTTTCCGCAAGGGCTCATTAATGCCGATCAGGTTCAAGGCCCGGTTTTCATAAGCTTTGCTTAAACCGTCCATAAACTTTCCGCGCAAGACCTGAGCCATGGCCTCTACGTTGAACAGGTAGCCATTTTTACAGAAGACAAAAGATTGTGAATCTTGGGCGAGCCCCCCGGCGGGCACCAGGCAATGTAGATGAAAATGGGGCTTGAGCAATTGATCCCAGGTGTGTAAGATGGCGCTAAAGCCGAGGGTTGCCGACATCTTGCTTCGGCCGAAGGAGAGTAGAGTCTCCGAAACGGCCTTGAACAGCAAGTCCAGCATGATCTTTTTGTTTCCCAATATGATCGCATTGAGCTCATGCGGCAAGGTGAAGACGGTATGAAAATACATGACCGGCAACAACTCGGCTTTTCGATTTAAAAGCCAGCGCTCCCTGGCCAGGCTCTGACACTTGGGACAATGCCGGTTGCGGCATGAGTTATAGAGGATTCTTTCGTGGTTGCAGTGATCGCATTTTTCCTTATGCCCGCCCAGATGGGCGGTGCGGCAGTTCAGAAGATCATAGGCGACCTTGTATTGATCGGGGCCTAGAGGATATTTTTCCCGATACTCCCGGATATGCCCGCGCAGGATATCGGCCACTTCAACGGTATTTTTTGTAAAATCCGGTTTAATGATTTGGGCCATGCTCCGCCTCCTTTGCCGCTTCGGTTTCCGGATGATACAGATCGAGTGGGCTTTTCACTTTGGAGAGGAGTTCACGACTGACATGCAGATAAATGGTGGTGGTGCGAAGCGACCGATGGCCCATCAGGACCTGGATTTTGCGGATATCGTAGCCGGCTTCCAGGAGATGGGTGGCAAAACTGTGTCTTAGGGTATGCGGCCCGGAGCCGGTTTTGATCCCTGCTTTTTTCCTGGCTTTTTCGTAGATGAAATAAAGGGCACGCGTGCATAATGGCTTACCGCGTTGCTCTGACGGGAACAGGCATTCTTTTGGCCGATACGTTTTATAATATTCCCGGAGTTCCTTGAGAAGCTTTTCGGAAAGAAGGGTGTAGCGTTCCTTTTCGCCCTTGGCGTTGACGACCTTGATCAGCATGAGACGACTGTCGATATGTTCGGGCTTGAGGTTGACGACTTCATTGGCTCGTAAGCCGGCCGAGTAAGTCGTCATCAAAAGGAGCCGGTGTTTCGGGTTGGGAGCGGCTTCAATGATTTGGAACACTTGTTCGGGGGTCAGGACAACCGGTAATTTTCGGCGCTTTCTTTTGACGGTGAAATGGATCCGCATGTTTCGGCGGCCCAGGACATCGCAATAGAAGAATCTCAAGGCCGCCTTAGTCAGGCCGCACGTGTTGGGTGCGCGTTTCCGCTCGTTGCGGATATGAAGAAGATAATTTTCAACCTTTTGAAGCGATAATCGATCCGGGGGTGAATGGTAATGCTTGGCAAGCCCATTAATCGCTTGCACATAAGCGCGCTGGGTGTTTTCGGACAGGTTCCTGAGTTGCATCGTCTTGATCGTTTTTTCTCGTAATTCGGTCATGACATACCTCCTTGGTTGGATTAGAATGAAGAAGGTATATCTAAAACGATCAAGACTTGGAAAAAGTATTTTTTGGTTGGATTAAAGGAAGAACGTGGATTCAAGGGGCCGCCGCGAAGCGGTTTCGTTCAACGGGCTGCTTTATGTCTCCTTGCCTTCTCGTTAAAACGCTTCCATTCCTTTTCTCCGGCCCGGCCGGAAGCCGCCCATCTGCCCCCAGGGGCGCCCATAAGAAAAAGGCAGTTGAAAAAAAACTTCTTCAACTGCCTTTCAATTAAAATCAAGTCAACCTAGCCAACTACGTTATATATTAAAG
>RPPU01000359.1 GCA_003819975.1 Desulfobacteraceae bacterium | reverse complement strand
GCGTTGATACCGGGCTGCAGCCCGCCGATATCCTTGGAAAAGCCGAGTTGCCGGCAAGCCTGAAGTTCTTCTTTCAAACTTTTCAGGTCCAATTTATCCGGGTCGCCGTAGAAAAACAGTTTTTTCTTTTCCAGGATTTTGGCTTGTTCCGCTTCAGGCAAATGAGCGACAATGGCTTTACCGTGCGCTCCGCCGGTCAGCGGAAAGCGGTGGCCGACGCCGATGGTCACGCCCACATTCTGATTACCGGCATGTTTGGAAACCACAAACACCTGATCCTCGCTGATCAGGCCGAGTAAAGCAGTACTGTTGGTTTCTTTGGCCAATTTTTCCAGAAAAGGCGTAACGATCTCGCGGAAATCCAAATGATCCAGCACTTTACGCGAAAGAAAAAGCAGGCCCGGGCCCAGGGAATAATATTTGGTTTTCAGATCTTTTTCCACAAACCCGAATTGACGCAAAGTGTGCAGGATGCTGAAAACTTTGCTTTTATGGATACCGACCCCTTCACAAATTTCAGTCAGATTCACTTTGGGATGAGGACTTTTTGCCAGGAAGATGAGGATAATGGCGGCTTGCTCAACAGCCGGGACCAGGGGTTTGTAACCGGACTTCTTTTTGGCCGGATCACCGGATGGTTCGCGCTTGGGCATGGTTGCAACCTTTTTAATTTAAAATTTTTAAGTTCTATAAATAGAACTTTATTCTATATGTTAGAATTTGTCTTTTAAAATGTCAATATAAATTTTTTAAAATTTAATTGAACATCAATCCCAAGGGATTCTTGACAGGCATCTAGCCGTCCCCTATACTCCGGCGGTAAACAGATTACGGATAGTGAACCAAGCAGGTTCATTCTTGAGAAAGGAAAGCAATATGGGCGGTTTTTTCGGATGTATTTCAAAAGCGGATTGCGTGACCGATCTTTTTTACGGAACCGATTATCATTCTCATTTGGGCACCAAACGGGGCGGTATGGCTGTGCGCAACACCCAGGGATATAACCGGGCCATCCATAATATTGAAAAAGATTATTTCCGTTCCAAATTCGCACCGGACTTGACGCGTATGCAGGGCAACTCCGGTATCGGGGTGATCAGCGATTTCGACTCCCAACCCATGATCGTTTATTCGCATTTAGGGGCTTTTGGGATCGTCACCGTGGGAAAAATCACCAACATGCCTGAATTGGAAAAAAAAGCTTTTTCGAAAAAAATACATTTTTCCGAGACCAGCGGCGACGTGACCAACCCGACCGAAATGGCGGCCATGCTGATTTGCGAAGAAGATTCGTTTGAGGCCGGTATCCAACACGCCCAGGAAACCATTCAGGGATCCTGTTCGATGCTGGTTTTGACTGAAAAGGGTATTTATGCCGCTCGGGATAAACTGGGCCGCACCCCGATTATCCTGGGGAAAAAAGCGGGCGCTATTGCGGCCGCTTCCGAAACTTGTTCTTTTCCAACCATCGGTTATCAGGTGGAGCGGGACTTGGGTCCCGGCGAGATCGTTTTCATGACCGCCGAAGGATATGAACAAAAAAAGAAACCGAACCCCAAGATGCAGATCTGTTCCTTTTTATGGGTCTATTACGGTTATCCCGCCTCGGATTACGAAGGCATCAATGTGGAAGAAGTACGTTACCAATGCGGCGCAGCCCTGGCAAAAAGAGACAACGTCCGAATCGACTATGCCGCCGGCATTCCCGATTCCGGAACCAGTCACGCCATCGGCTACGCCAATCAAAAGGGCATTCCTTTTATGCGGCCTTACGTAAAGTACACGCCCACCTGGCCGCGCAGTTTCATGCCCCAGGATCAGACCACCCGCGATCTGGTGGCCCGGATGAAATTGATCCCGGTGCGTTCCCTAATCGCCGGTAAACGTATTCTTTTTTGCGAAGATTCGATCGTGCGCGGCACGCAACTGCAGGAGACCATCCAGGCCCTGTATCAGGACGGCGCCCTCGAAGTCCATATGCGGCCGGCCTGCCCCACCTTGATCTATCCCTGCGATTTTTTGAATTTCTCCACTTCGCGTTCGACCCTTGATCTGGCCGGGCGCAAGGCAATCAAGGAGATCGAAGGCGCGGATGACAAAAATTTACCCGAATACGCCCGCAGCGGTTCGGCCAAAAAAGCCCGGATGGTGGACCGCATTCGCACCCGGCTCAAACTAACGACCCTCCAATACCAGGAGCTGGACGACCTGGTGCTGGCCATCGGCTTACCCAAGGAAAAACTCTGCACCCATTGCTGGGACGGGACGAGTTATTTCTAAAGACGTGAAACGGCAAAAGTGAAAGGTGAAATAAAGCGTGAAAAGCCAAACATACGATTGGAGCGGTGCTTTTATCTATTCGTCTTTCATATAAATCGTCTTCTAATCGTACCAATAATTTTGCCTATAAATCCTTAATGATAATTTGATTGCATTCTCTGAAAAACATTGTTATTAACCGTCTCATAATAATATTGATATGTAAGCAGAAATTCATTTATTGAGATTTCGGCTTCAGCAGCTCTTTTTCAGGCGGTAACTTCCTAAACACGAAAGATTATCGTAAGATCGGCAAGCGCGAAACCTATATCTTGCTGACGCCTGGATCATATTTGCTGACTCCAAGTAAATTTAACGATCGCGGCGCTTGCCATTATTGCCCGGATGCTGTTAGTTGCCGTCTGAAAAAGAGCTGCTGAAGCCGAAATCATATGTCAATATTATTATGAAACTATTAATAGGTACCCTATTAAAAAAAAAGAGGAGTTCAATGGCTATGACCAAAAATAAAAAAGCGACTTATATTTTAATTTGTATTTTAGCAGCAGCCCTGCTCGGCTCGGGCGGGTGGTATTTTAAGATTTTATTTGAAAATGAAAAACCTATGCTGGATGTTCAACCCCTGCCCGCTTATCTGGCCCGGGATCAAAAAATCACCGTTAAGCTGGATGACCGTATTCGCGGCTTGCGCAACCTGAAGTTGGTTCTCAAACAGCAAAACCGCGAAATCCTGATCCATGAAGAATCCTTCCCTTTTGTCGGCCTACTCAACAAGGAAGGCACGCATCATTTTGAAAAAGAGTTTGCCGTTGATCCGGTGAATCTGAAACTGATCCAGGGCCAAGTGGAACTGGTCGTGCAGGCCCGGGATTATTCACGGGTCGATAACGGCAACGGCAACGAAGGTCTTGTGAAGCACATGTTGATGGTGGATACCACCCCGCCATCTATCCAACCCCTGAGCCGGAACCTCTATGTCAACAAAGGGGGTACCGGGCTTGTGATCTATCAGGTTTCCACCGATACTTTAACCAGCGGTGTTTTTGTGAACAATCTTTTTTTCCCGGGTTTCCCGGCCGATCAAAACGTTCATAAAGACGTTTATGTGTCTTACTTTGCCGTGCCGCCGGATACCGGCAACAATCCCTACGTCTATCTTTGGGCCAAAGACCAGGCCGCCAATGAAAGCAAACTCTCCTTTGCCTATCATATCCGCCCTAAAAAATTCCGCGAAGACAAGATGGAGATTTCCGATACGTTTTTGACCAATGTTTTACCCTATTTTTCTTTTTATCTGACCAATCCCGAAGAAAGCGCGATAGATAAATATCTTAAAATCAACAAAGAACTGCGCAAAGAAAACCATGCGACCCTGATTGAGCTCAGCCAAAAATCCGACCCGGCCCAGCTCTGGCAAGGCTCGTTTTTGCGTTTTGCCAATTCCAGCCCCATGGCCGGTTTCGCCGATCGGCGCTCTTATATTTATCAAGGCAAAAAAGTGGATGAACAAACCCATCTGGGTGTTGACCTGGCTTCTACGGCCAATGCCAAGGTGGAAGCCGCCAATAACGGCCGCGTGGTCTTGGCTGATCGCCTGGGGATTTACGGCCTGGCTGTGATGATCGATCATGGCCAAGGCATCTTCTCCCTTTACGGGCATTTAAGCAAGATAGAAGTTCAACTCAATCAGGAAGTCAAAAAGGGTGAGACGATCGGCTTTTCCGGTCAAACCGGTCTGGCCGGCGGCGATCATTTGCATTTCAGCATGATCGTCAACGGCGTCTTTGTCGACCCGCTCGAATGGTGGGATGAGCATTGGATCCGGGATAATATTACTTCCAAACTGCAACAATAATAAAATAAAAAGGGGAGCAAAAACCGCTCCCCTTTTTATTTTATATAAAAGGCCACATACCCGCGGCCTTTCTTCTTTGAGCCCGTTCATACAACGATCTCAATCAAAACAATTTCGAACTCAATTTAAAGCACAAATCCTTGTGCCATAATCTCGTCACGAAGTGACTTGGATAAAATAATCGGAGTGCTCTGACTCCGATTATTTTATTTATTTTATTTTCCAGAACAACAACGACTTCGGCTGAGCCGGTTCCGCATGAACCTGGGGAGCCGGGCCTCTGAAATCCGGCGGGTTCTGCTTGGGAATGGGCGGCCAAAGATCGGCCGGGATCACGGCATGATAGTCCAGGCCTTTCAGCCTATCTTGAAATTCCTTCTTAGCCTCTGCCAATTGATCCGGCTTGGTTAGAAAATCGATGCCGGTGGCAGCCAAAGTCTTGACGGCAAAGATTAGTCCTTTCCAGCCGATGGAGGTGTTATATTGCTCCACGTTGACTAGCGAATGCCCCGGAGAATCCAAAGCCGCGCAAGCTACATTCAAAGAAGCCAAAGGCGCGATATAAGAAACATCGCCCGTATCGGCCGATCCCTTGGCCATTTCCTCGACCGGTTCTTTAATGCTGCTGTTCAAATTTCCCAAAGGAACATTATACTTTTTACTCACGGACTTGGACAGCTCCGCTTCTTCGGCCGTAAAGACCGGCGCGCCGATCGCTTTCATGTTTTGGATGTAAAGATCGGAGATGATTTTATTCGGGACTCGGTTATAAAAAGCGCCCACGACTTTAAGGGTGACATCGCAACCCGTGGCCAAGGCTCCGGCCCGAAGACAGTCATCCACACCGCCTTCCCGGGACCGCAGAGCGTCGATGTCGGCCATTTTAGGGCCGCGCAGAGCCAGTTTCATCTGACTGTAATCCGGCACAATGTTCGGAGCCAATCCGCCGTTGGTGATATTGTATTGAATGCGCATGGGTTCGGTCATGTGTTCCCGTAAAAATTCCATGCCCATGCCGGCCAGCATCAAAGCATCCAGGGCACTGCGCCCTTTTTCCGGAGCCGCGCCGGCAT